>JBNMMV010000044.1:0-18462 GCA_051270205.1 Limisphaerales bacterium | reverse complement strand
AGAAGCCATACTGGCAGTGACAATTGACGAAAAGCAGGGCAGTTTCCTAAAGTTCTGCCGCGCCCTAGGGCGTCGTGGCGTCACAGAGTTTAACTATCGAGCGGCGAGGGAAGAGCAAGCTGGCGGCGCCCACATTTTTGTCGGCTTGCAAGTCGATTCTGCCGCAGATCGGGAGGCTGCTATTGATGATTTACGACAGAAGAACTATCCCGTAGTAGACATGACTGAGAACGAAGTGGCTAAACTGCACGTCCGTCATATGGTGGGTGGTCGTACTCAAGGCGGGCAGGCAGAGTTACTGTTTCGATTCGAGTTTCCAGAGCGCCCTGGTGCCTTGGTGCAGTTCTTATCTGGCTTAGGTGCAGATTGGAACATCACGCTGTTTCACTACCGTAACCATGGATCTGCATTCGGTCGGGTATTAGTTGGATTTTCAGCAGATCGGCGACACCGAGCAGGGTTGGTAAAATACTTACAGCGAATTGGTTATCGATTTTGGGAAGAGACCGACAATCAGGCCTACCAGTTTTTCCTTAAGTAGGCTCTTGTTCTTGCCAGTAGCGTACGAATTCCTCTTCAAACACGAGTTTTGTTGAGTCGGCAATTCGATCGATGTAGAGCACGCCGTCTAAGTGGTCGAATTCGTGTTGAAAGACAGTTGCCCAAAACCCCTGCAATGTCAGTGTGGCTGGCTCGCCTTCGATATTGGTGTAGTCAATTTGAATATGTTGAGGTCGTTCGACGAATCCTCGTAGACCGGGTACCGACAGACAACCTTCCCAAAATCCTTTAGGCGCATCATCCAGAACTTGGATGGTAGGATTGATAAACGCGGTCAATGGTAAGGCTTCGATTTCACCGTAGCGGCTTGGGCCGCCGGGTATCTCGACTATCGCCAACCTTAGGGGTTCATCGATTTGAGGGGCAGCTAGGCCGATACCACCGTAGTCGTGTAGCGTATCCACCATATCGTCGAGCAAACGGTTAAAATCAGCGGTGCCCAGGAGCGAGTTGGGTACAGGTTGAGCAAGGGTTCGCAAATTAGGGTGACCCATGCGAATGATCTTTCTTACGGCCATAATTTTGAGAGATGAGTAGCTAGGATTGAGGCGGGAACTCTACCATGCCGGCGTCAGTGACCATAGCGTGCAGGGGAATGTCCCAGGCCTCACGTGGCAGATCTTGCTCACTGAATTGTGCTTGAAAACCTGTGCCGAGTAACAGTGGTTGGCTGGCAAGTGTAGCGAGATAGCGGTCATAGTAACCGCCCCCCATACCCAGTCGATTACCTTGTGCATCGTATGCAACAAGCGGCACAAGTAATAGATCCCCAGCCGATAACTCTAGCGTCGAGGCAGTAGCTGATGGTTCCTCGATGTGCCATTTGTTTGGCTGCAGAGTGTCGCCCGATTGCCAACTATGGAATTGCATAGATTCACCGCAGACTCGTGGCAAGCCAATAGGGCGCGCTAGCCCTTCCAGCCAGGGGCGAATATCAGGCTCACCGTCATTGGACAGATATGCGCCAACTCTATTCGGTTTCAAAGTGGTGCAAAATTGGTCTAGGTGGCAGAGGAGTTGTTCTTCGCAGGCTTTTCGGGAGGGTCCTACGATATTTCGTCGGCGTTGGCGAAATTCCTGTCTAAGTTCTTTTCTGGAGTCGCTTCTGGATTCTTTTTTGGTTTTTGGGCGCAAAGTATTAAGTCCAAAAGGCTAAACATTATGGCTGGTAGTTGGGGTTAGTACTTGAAGCTAACCGTTCAGCCCAGTATTGGAAGGTAGTATTCCCGGAGATGCCGCTGATGGTTTGCCCTGAACCGTTATGGTTCAAGGCGGAGGTCTGTGCAACGTCAAAGGCTACCCATAAGATTGGGTGTGCACACCGACGTCGTCCCCAGATTCTCCTGAGTTATCTCTAACGGCTCAAGGACGCGACCAACTGGCAAACATCCCAGGAACGCATCAAGTATAACGCCAAAGGTCTAATAACCAATAGTTGACATTCGACAGTGAGAAGTGCGTGGCAAATAGCGCCGCAGCTAGAGGTCCATTTGCTTGTGTTCAGCAAGTGCCTGACCGACGCGTTCGCTGAGGCGGTCAAGACGCTGTTGCACAGCATCCTGTTGGTCGGTGGATTGACTGCCTTCGGTCAAATATTCGTGAGCGATGTTAAGCGCGGCCATGACCGCGATGCGATCTAGACCAACGACCTTGCCGGAATTGCGTATGCCAGCCATGCGCTCATCTAGGAAGCGTGCTGATCGCGTTAGCGAATCTACTTCTTCGGGCGAGCACGCAACTTGGTACTCTTTGTCGAGGATTCTAACGGTGACGGTGTGGGAAGTGCTCACGGATTAATCTTTCTCTAAAGCTTTTAAGCGGGTGATCATGGCTTCAACTCGATGTTTGGCCAACTCGTTTTTTTCTATGAGTTTGGCGCGTTCTGTTGACCAGTTCTTTTGCTGAGTTCTGAGCGCAGTATTTTCTTTGCTCAACACTTGGGTTAGCACGACTAACTCGTCGAGCTGATGTTCTAGTTGCCCCAGTTGCTCAATGGCGACAGATGTTTCCATGTCCTTACTCACTTGTGGCTTTTATCATTCTTGTAGTGGATAGTTTGCGCCGATTGAACACTTTTTTGTAGCCCTGGATAAATGCGATGGATATCGAATTATTAGAAAAGGCAATAGCGGCCTCACGGACGTTAGAGCCCGCAGAAATACATGGCAGTTGTTGTGGCATGGCTGCAGGGCAGCCGCAAGAGTTTGTGCTCGCAAATTTCATTGAATTGCATGGCACCGATGCGCTAGAAGATGAAGTCACTGTTAGGGAATTCGTTACCGCAACCCTCGACCAGCTACACGCACAGGATTTGGAATTTCACCCTGTTATGCCAGACGATGAAGCACCGCTGACGGAACGATTGTTGGGTTTGTCATCTTGGTGTGCCGCGTTTCTAGTAGGCTTTGGTGCGGTGGTTCCCGACAATATGAAAACTTGGCCAGATGAAGTCGCTGAGATTATCCGCGACTATGCGAGTATTTCTGGGCTAAATGACGAAGAAGCTGAAACCGAGCAAAATGAATCCTCTTTCATGGAGTTGTATGAGTACGTCCGTGTTGGCGCGGTTTTAATCATTGCGCTGATGACCGAACATCAAGAACAACAAGAACGTGAAGAGAGTAGTGAGGATTGAATCCGGCCACCCCTAACGAGCACAAAAAAAGGCGCGACCGCTTGATGGGTATGATGAGCCCTGGTTCTATTGCGATTATTCCTGGTGCCGAGGAAAAAAGACGAAATAGAGACGTGCAGTATCTATTTCGCCAAGACAGTGACTTCTTCTACTTAACTGGCTTTTCCGAGCCGCACGCATTATTAGTACTGGCACCTGGTCGCGCGCAAGGCCAAGAGATTTTATTTTGTGCCGATCGCGACCCTCGCCTCGAACTCTATGACGGTGAACGAATGGGACCGGAGCGCGCCTGCCAAATGCTAGGCGTCGATGACGCATTTCCGTTTGCAGACATGGAAGACATTCTGCCGGGCTTGCTCGAAGCGAGTGAGCGCATCTACATAAATTTGGGAGAACACCCCAGTTTTGACCACAGCCTGTTGGGATGGGTGGCGAACATTCGTCAACGTGAATCGGGTGGTGCGCATCCCCCCGGGGAGTTTATAGAGCTTAAACATTTGCTCCACGAACTTCGTTTGTACAAATCCAAAAAAGAAATTTCGCTTATGAAAAAGGCGGCGGAAATTACCGTGGGGGGACATTTGCGGGCGATGCGGAAAGTCGCCCCGGGTCTCAACGAGGGGCAACTTGAAGCCGAGCTTACCTATGCGTTTATGCGTGAAGGAGCGCGGTCGCCAGCTTATCCCTGCATTGTAGGTGGTGGTGAGAACGCCTGCGTCTTGCACTATGTTGCCAACGACCAGCCATTGATCGATGGCGAGTTAGTGTTGATCGATGCCGGTTGTGAGTTCCAGCATTACGCTGCTGATTTAACACGCACGTTGCCGATCAATGGTCAGTTTTCGCAAGCGCAGAGAGATATTTATGATGTTGTTCTGGCTGCCAATGAAGCTGCCATAGCCAGATGTCAGGTCGGTAAGCGATTTAACGAACCGCATGAGCAGGCTGTGCTGATAATGGTCCAGGGTCTAATAGAGCTTGGCTTGATCGAAGGTGAGGTCGAGTCGGTCATTACACAGGGAAGCTATCGGCATCTCATACCGCACAATACCTCGCACTGGTTGGGTATCGATGTACACGATGTCGGTGACTATCGTATTGCGGATGCTTGGCGCGAGTTTGAAGCAGGTATGGTTTTAACAGTTGAGCCTGGCATATACATACCCCGGGTTGCGGACAATGATCACATCGACAGCAAATATTTAGGCATTGGTGTGCGCATTGAAGATGACGTTCTAATTACTGATGCAGGGCCCGAGGTGCTCACCGACGGTGTACCGAAGCAGGCAACTGATATAGAGGCTTACATAAACGAAGCGCGGGCTAATGAAACACGGAGTGGGACCACATGAATGTTGTGGTTGTGGGTGGTGGGCTCGTCGGTGCGACCACGGCCCTCGCCCTTAGTGAACAGGGTTATGCGGTTACTGTACTTGATGAACAAGTACCGGTCATTCGCCGAGGACGGCTTGGGGTGGATGTCCGTAACGTTGCCTTAAATCCGCAGAGTCAGCAATTACTCGATGAGTTGGGCATCTGGTCGAACGTCCCGTCCCAACCTTATCAAGCCATGCATGTGTGGGAGCAATGGGGCAGTGCTGGGCTAGATTTTACGGCATCAGATTTGGGTCGCGACGAGTTAGGTTGGCTGGTCGAAATGAGCCCGTTGCAGACTGCGTTATATGAGGGTTGTGTCACTAGGTGCCGAGTGGTTGAAGCCAAAATGCTCGATGTGCATTTTACAGAAGGTGGTGCGCGGGTGACGACGACCAACGATGAAACCTTGGAGGCGGACTTTGTGATCGCCTCCGATGGGGTGCAGTCGTCGGTGCGGCAGAGCCTTGGTGTTAAAGTGCGAAAGTATCCTCTGGCTCAACATGCTTTAGCCACAGTGGTGGCAACGACCAAACCCCATCAAGGCGTCGCCTATCAGCGCTTCTTAAGCGATGGACCGCTTGCGCTGTTGCCGGCGCCATCGTCTGAAACCCATGAACATTTGGTGTCAGTGGTGTGGTCTCAATCCGAATCTTGTCTGGACCAACGCCTACAGCAATCTGAGGCAGAGTTTTGTGCGGCAATTACCCAGGCAAGTGAGGGTGTGCTGGGCGAGATTGTTGAAGTTGATGACCGCTATCGTTTTCCCCTCGTCCAGCAGTTGGTGGAGTCTTTTGTCGTGGACTGTAAAGTTGTCTTGCTGGGTGATGCTGCGCGCGTTGTTCATCCACTGGCGGGACTCGGAGTTAATTTGGGGTTTGAGGATGTGCTGGCACTTTTACAGGTCACAAAAAATGGGACCGGGCTTACTTCAGAAAGAGCTGTGCGCAAATTCGCACGTGCTCGCCAAACCCGATCTAGACACATGATTGAACTGTTGTCGGTATTGCAAGGAACTTATCAAAACACCTCCCCGGCTTTGAGCTGGCTGCGTAATGTCGCGGTTGGGAAGCTGAATGATTTACAATGGGTGAAGCAGCAGATCATGCGTGAAGCGATGGGCCTTGGACCCATCGCGAGAATTGATAAGCCGTAAATTACCACTAAGAGAAAAAGCGTGAGTAAAAAAACAGCCTTGAGCGTGAGTAAAAAAACAGCCTTGAGCGTGAGCAAAAAAACAGCCTTATACGATGAGCATGTGGCGTGCGGAGGCAAGATGGTCGATTTTGCTGGCTGGATGTTGCCGGTGAATTATGGATCTCAAATTCAAGAGCACGTTGCAGTTCGATCGAATGTCGGTGCCTTTGATGTCTCACATATGACCATCATTGATATTGGCGGCATCAACGCCTTTTCGTTCCTGCAGAAACTTGTCGCCAACGACGTAGCCAAACTTGTCGAATGGCAGGCGCTTTATGGTGCGCTATTGAACGAGCGTGGTGGCGTCATAGATGACTTGATTGTCTATCGTCAGCCCGCGGGCTACCGCTGCGTCGTCAACTCATCTACACGAGAGAAAGTGCTTGCCTGGTTTGCTGCACATCAGTTACCTGACATGACAATAGATGAACAAGCGCTCAGTATGATCGCAGTTCAAGGTCCGAAGGCGTTCGCCTGCGTAGGTGAAGTGTTAGGCATAGACACCGCCGACTTAAAACCTTTCCATGCAATGCTAGATCGCCACGACAACATGATCGGGCGAACAGGTTATACCGGTGAAGATGGGGTCGAGGTTATGCTGCCTGACGAGGAGGCCGTGGTACTTTGGCGGAAGTTGGTCGAGTGGGGAGTGTCGCCAGCCGGGTTAGGCGCGCGCGATACATTGCGACTCGAAGCCGGACTGAACCTATATGGACAAGATTTAGACGAAGATACTTCACCGCTGGCTTCAAATATTGGTTGGACCATAGCTTGGCAGCCGGAAACCCGCGACTTTATTGGACGTCAAGCAATAGAGGCTGAACGCATTACACCGAAATACCAACTGACGGGGTTGTTGCTCGAAGACAAAGGTATCTTGCGTCATGGGCAAACAGTAGTGACTGAGCATGGCGAGGGTTTGATTACTAGCGGTACGTTCTCGCCGACCATGCAATGCAGTATTGCGCTGGCACGAATACCAGCCGCTGCCGCAGGAGATTGCCAGGTAGATATTCGAGGTAAGCTAAAAAAAGCCAGAATAGTGAAGCCACCTTTTGTTCGAAATGGCAGAATACGCATTGATAGAAAATAATAAGACGCGGCGGGACACATGAGCGACACACCTTCAGAACTTAGATACTTGGCCACCCACGAATGGGCAAGGCTCGACGAAGACGGAAGCGTCACCGTGGGCATAACCGATCATGCTCAAAACGCCCTCGGTGATGTGGTATTTATTGAGTTGCCAGACCTAGAACAGGATCTTGTAGCGGGAGATGAAGCCGGCGTGGTGGAGTCCGTGAAAGCCGCATCCGATATTTTTGCGCCTGTTTCAGGAACGGTTATCGCGGTGAATGACTTGCTAGATGGCGAGCCAGAAAAGGTCAACCAAGACCCATACGGCGATGGCTGGTTCTACAAAGTTTCTCCGACCGATGTCGCAGAGCTTGAAGAGATGCTAGACGCCGATGGCTATCTGGAAGTGTGCGAGTCAGAAGAACACTAAACGCTACCCGGTCACACTGCAGGAGTCCTAAATGCCCTTCGTGCCACACACAGTTGCGGACGAACAAGCCATGCTCGAAGAGATTGGCGTCGCTCAGCTACAAGATTTATTTGATGAAATTCCTAGCCACCTAGCTTCCGGCCAATTGCAGCAGGTCCCAGAAGGGATTAGTGAAATGGCCATGTTGCAAAAGCTGCGCGCTCGGGCAGAGCAAGATAATGGTTATGTATGTTTTCTAGGTGGTGGGAGCTACGATCACCACATTCCGTCAGCGGTTTGGGATTTGACCACCCGTGGGGAGTTCATGACTGCCTATACGCCTTATCAGGCGGAAGCCAGCCAAGGTACCTTGCAACTGATCTACGAGTATCAGTCAATGATGGCCCGTTTAACGGCCATGGATATTTCCAATGCCTCTGTCTATGACGGGGCCAGCGGTTTAGCCGAGGCTGTGCTTATGGCGCTCCGCGCTAACAAGAAAAACAAAAGCAAATCGGTTTGGATCGCAGAATCTGTGCATCCACATTATGTACAGGCGACGCGCAACATCGTCACTAATCAAGGTGTTCGGATTGTTCCCCTGGCACTGAATGATCAAGGCATCGTTGATCTCCAAGCTTTGGGCTCTGTTGAGAGCGAAGTTCCGGCAGCGGTTGTCGTCCAACAGCCAAACTTCTTCGGCAGCATTGAGGCCGTAGATGCGCTCACTGATTGGGCACATGAGCTGGGGATCTTAGTTATTGCGGTGGTAAACCCGATGACGCTGGCAGTTCTCAAACCGCCAGGCGAGTGGGGCGAAACGGGAGCGGACATCGTCTGCGGTGATGGTCAACCGCTAGGAGTGCCGATGGCCTCTGGTGGACCCTCGTTTGGATTCATGTGTTGTCGCGAAAATTTTGTGCGACAAATGCCAGGTCGAATTATCGGCCGAACCGTCGATTTGGATGGTAAGCCTGGTTACACCTTGACGCTGCAAGCGCGAGAACAACACATCCGTCGTGGTAAAGCGACTTCCAACATTTGCACCAATCAGGGATTACTGGTGACCGCCGGTACTATCTATATGAGCATTGTAGGTCCTCAGGGACTTAGGGAAGTGGCGGCCCAAAGTTATCTAAGCGCGAAGGCTCTACGGGAGCGACTGTGCGCAGTGCCTGGGGTCGAACGCTTTTTCGATCACCCCTGCTTTCACGAGTTTTCATTGAAGCTGGCTGTACCTGCGAATGCGGTTTTAGAAAGAATGCAAGCACGCGGCATTTTGGCGGGGCTTGCACTGCAAGACTTTAGCCAGCTAGATGGCGCTGATCACGGGATTTTGGTGGCGACCACTGAAAAGCGTACTGCTGACGAGTTGGACCGGTATGTGGATGCGTTTGGTGAAGTGATGGCAGCGTTGACGGAGGAGGGTGCGTGAGCAACACCATATTTGATATTGGTCAGAGTGGTCGACGTGCCTACGCCCAAGGTGTTGACCGTGTATCTGTCGACGATTGTCTTGCCGATTTACCAGCTGCTGCGATACGTCAATCTAACGTAGGCTTACCAGAGGTTTCCGAGCTTCAGGCAGTGCGCCATTACACGAATTTATCGCGCAAGAACTTTTCCATCGATACCCAATTTTATCCACTGGGTTCTTGTACGATGAAGTACAACCCGCGGGGTGCGCATAAAGCCGCCAGTATCGATGGCTTTTTAAATCGTCATCCGTTGGCGCCTGAAGCTGCCAGTCAGGGCACGCTTTCTTGCCTCTACGAATTACAAGAGATTCTTAAGGATGTGACTGGTATGCAGGGTGTGTCTCTCACCCCCATGGCGGGGGCTCAAGGTGAGCTTGCCGGGGTCGCGATGATCCGCGCATACCATGAGGCGCGGGGCGATCATGAACGTAATGAAATCCTAGTCCCTAATGCTGCTCACGGTACCAATCCTGCGACCGCCGTAATGTGTGGATACCGGGTCACTGAAGTTGCAGTAGATGAACATGGAGATGTGAATCTAGCCGCCCTGAAGGCAGCGGTTGGACCTCAGACTGCAGGTCTGATGATGACCAACCCGTCTACTTGCGGTGTGTTCGAGCGACAAATTGAAGAGATTGCGCAGACCGTCCACCAAGCGGGTGGCTTGCTCTATTACGACGGTGCGAATCTAAATGCCATTCTTGGCAAAGTCAGACCGGGCGATATGGGCTTCGATGTTCTGCACATGAATTTGCACAAAACCTTTGCCACCCCTCACGGTGGCGGTGGTCCTGGTTCGGGTCCGGTCGGCGTAGGCGAACGATTGTTGCCGTACCTGCCCATTCCCTTTGTTCTGCCATCTGGCTGTTCATCTAAAGAGCGCTTTCGCTGGGCGAGCGAGGCAGATGTCCCTGGCACTATCGGGCGGCTGTCAGCCTTTGCCGGAAATGCTGGAATACTATTGCGGGCGTTGGCCTATGCGCTGATGCTGGGTCGTGAAGGCATGCACCGGGTCGGTGAATACGCCACCCTGAACGCCAACTACATGGCGGCGAAACTTGCCAAGGCAGGTTTCAATCTTGCCTACCCTGAACGGCGAGCTACCCATGAGTTTATTGTCACCTTTGCAGAAGAGAACAAAACGCTAGGCGTAAACGCCATGGACTTGGCGAAGCGATTACTGGATTACGGCATCCATGCACCGACCACCTACTTTCCTTTATTGGTGCCCGAGTGTTGGCTTATTGAGCCGACAGAAACCGAAACAAAAGAAGAGCTAGACGCCTTCGTCGAAGCACTAATTGCCATTCGAGAAGAAGCAAAGACCGATGCCGAGTTGCTCCGTACCGCGCCGCATTCACTGCCCGTACGAAGGCTAGATGACGTCAAAGCGGTGCGTGAGCTGGACGTTCGCTGGGTTGGCTAGCGCCTGTCCTGGAAAGATAGATCTTTTGGTGTTTGATATTCGATTCGGCGTTTGATCTGGCTTTAAACATTGCGCCCACCCTGCGCCGCTCCGCGGTACCCACACTCCGAAAACAAGCCCCGGCGAGGACGCCAGGTCTTTTTTCTGCGTGCGGCTTGGGTCAAAGCGCAATGTTTAAAGCCAGATCAAACGCCTTTGGCGATCCCATAATCAATAAATGCCCTTCCGGGACGTTCGCTAGCTAGATGGCCGGTCGGAGAGACCGGCCGGTTTAAGTCAGGGCTTTGCGCAGTTCGTCGAGGTCGGTGATTGGCAACGAGCATTGAAGGTTTGAACAAACAAAAGCAGTAGTGATATTCTGCTGTTCGCTGGACACGAGCCTGGGAAGATAGCTGGGTAGCTGGCGTGTACCCTCATACGGGATGAGGTAGATGCTGCGCCATGGTGTGAATCCATGGTTCAGCTGAGCTCGCCATGTCTGCATCTCGGCGGGGGGACCGCGAAGAATAACCACTTCGGGCGGGTAGACGTTGGTCTCTAAGCCGTGCAAAAGACTGCAGTGTGCAGCAGGCACTTTTTCCATAACAGCCCGCGCCCATTTCAGCGTGTTGTGAGCGGCATCAAGAAATTGCTGATCACCTGTGAGATGTCCCAAGGCTAGCAATGCTTGTACTGCGGTGCCGTTACCTGGTGGCAGCGCGTCGTCCAAGGTTGGCTTGGGGCGGTAGATCAGTTGTTCTTGGTCGTGACTGGTGAAAAAGAACCCGCCATTGTCATCGTCGAAAAAGTGCGTCAACAACGCTTGGGCAAGATCTTGTGCGAAGGCAAGGTCTTCCTCTCGCCACTGCGCTTTGAGTAACGACAACAGCCCTAACAGTACGTTCGCATAGTCGTCTAAGTAAGCGGGTTGTTTAGCAACACCATTTTGAAACGTTGCATAGAGTATGCCGTCCTGCCAGCACTGGGATCTTAGGAAATCTGAGGTTTGCTGGGCTAAGGCAAGCCACTCTGACCGGTCGAATTGCACTGCTGCATCGGCCAGACCTCGTATGACGAGCCCATTCCAGGATGAGAGAATTTTTTCATCCGTTGCAGGGCGAGTTCGCTCGGCACGAGCGCTCACTAAAGTTGCTTTGGCTTTGCTGAGGCTAAGAAGAGCCGCTTCCTCGTTCAAACTTAATCGGTCGACCACAGATCGCCAGGAATCGTGGCGATGGAGATTCCATTTGTTCTCAAAATTGGCTGGTTTGTCTAAACCGTACAATGTCTCGACTAACAAATACTCATCTTCAGTGAGCAGTTTTTTGACCTCTTCGCGTCGCCAAACGTAGAACTTTCCTTCTTCGCCTTGCGAGTCGGCATCAATGGCGGCGTAAAAAGCGCCGCCTGGGTGGCGCATTTCTCGGCATAGCCAGTCGATGGTCTGTTCTATTGCTTCCGAAAAAAGTCTGTCCGGACCTAACGTCAGAGCATTGCTGTATAGAGACAGCAACTGAGCGTTGTCGTAAAGCATTTTTTCAAAATGAGGAACCATCCATTTACGATCGGTGGAGTAGCGGCAAAACCCACCACCCAGATGATCATAAATACCCCCGCGAGCCATCTGCGTAAGAGAGGTCATCACCATGTCCAACCCAGGAGCGTCGGTTGTACCTTGCTTTCGTGCGTAGGCCCAGTGGCGCAACACTCTCTCTAAGGTGTTGGGCATAGGGAATTTGGGTGCGCGGCCGAAGCCACCAGACTCGTGGTCGTACTGTTGCCCTAGTTGCTCGCGTGCAAGTTTCAAGAGATTTTGATCAGCCAATTCAGGTTCAATGACAGGAGGTGTCATTTGCCCAAGAGTGGTTTTTAATTTGTCGCCCTGGGTGGTGATCTCTTCGCGTTGTTCTGCGAACGCTTCCTGCAATCTGAGGAGCAGATCGCTAAACCCAGGTAATTGATAACGTGGTTCTGGTGGAAAATAGGTGCCGCCATAAAACGGTACCAGAGTGTCTGGGTCCAAGAACATGGTCAAAGGCCAGCCACCGCCTTGAGGATTAATAAGCTGCAGTGCCGTTTGGTAGACCTTGTCCAGGTCAGGGCGTTCTTCCCGATCGACCTTAATGTTGATGAAATGTTGGTTCATTACGTCTGCAATCTGCGAATTCTCGAAGCATTCCCGAGCCATGACGTGGCACCAATGACAGGTTGAGTAGCCAATCGAAAGCAGAATAGGTTTTTGTTCAGCGCGTGCTATGTCTAGTGCTTCATCACCCCAGGGATACCAGTTCACAGGGTTTTGAGCGTGCTGTTGTAGGTACGGGCTCGATTCGTTAGAGAGTTGATTTGCCATGACGCCATCTTACTCTAGGAGTGGTTTGTATCTGTAGGGTAATTAAGGTATCAATGGCTCAAGGGAAGACTATTAGAAAAATACATGGTGGATGCAGACGGTTATCGTCCCAACGTGGGTATCGTTATCTGCAATCAAGCAGCGCAGGTGCTGTGGGCGCGTCGTATTGGTGGTCATGATGCATGGCAATTCCCCCAGGGCGGCATAAATGAAGATGAATCGCCTGAAGACGCCATGTACCGTGAACTGCGAGAAGAAGTAGGACTTACACCCTCGGATGTGAAGGTAATCAGCCAGACCAAGGGCTGGTTGCGCTACAGATTGCCGCGCAAACTGCGGCGCCATAACTCTACGCCGGGTTTTGTCGGTCAGAAACAAAAATGGTTTCTACTGGAGCTTATTGGCGACGAAGGTGCAGTGAACATGGACATCACTAACAAACCTGAGTTCGATGGTTGGCGCTGGGTCAGTTTTTGGTTTCCGCTCAATCAGGTTGTTGATTTTAAACAAGATGTCTATCGGCGAGCACTAAAAGAACTTGCCCCTCAGCTAACCTATAGCGACCCTGCCAGCGCTGAGAATCAAAGTGCTGAGAATAGCAATGGATAGCATGCTCAAGACGTTGCGCAAAATCGTGCAACAAGTCACAAGTCATTCACGGTTTACCGATGCGGTTAGTTCCCTTGTAGTGGAAGTAAAAGCCGCGATGAACACCGATGTGTGTTCCATCTATTTGCTGGATCGGGTTCACAATGTCTACAACTTGGCTGCAACAGACGGTCTAAATGTCGATCAGGTTGGATCCGCGGCGATTCCGACAGATTCTGGTCTGGTCGGGTTGGTGGGAAGCCGCTCTGAACCCATTAACCTGCAAGCTGCCAGCGAACACCCACGGTTTCACTACCTCCCAGATTCCGGCGAAGAAGCGTTCAACGCGTTTCTTGGCGTACCTATTATCCATCAAGGTAAAACTTTGGGTGTGTTGGTCGTTCAGCAAGTTGAATCACGTCGCTTTGATGAGTCTGAAGAGGCGTTCTTGATCACTTTGTCAGCACAGTTGGCTACAGTTGTTGCACATGCAGAAGCGGTGGGTGACATCGCTGCATTTGGCGGTGGTGAACAACCTTTGGAGGATGCCGTTTTTACTGGGGTTGCCGGCGCACCTGGCATTGCCATTGGCACGGCCGTCATGGTGCATCCTATTGCCAATCTAGATGCGGTGCCTGAAAAGGAAGCCGAAAGCACGACGATTGAATTGTTGTTGCTAGATCGAGCGCTTGAGTCTGTGCGCAATGATATCCAGGGCATTATAAAAGAGTTTGAAGAGAGTTTGCCCCGCCAAGAGCTGGCTTTGTTTGAAGCCTACCTACATATGTTGGATGACAATGCTCTGGCGGGAGATGTCCGGGCTCGCATACACGCAGGACAATGGGCGCAAGGCGCCCTTAAACAGGTTATTCGGGAGCACGTCAGCCGCTTTGAGTTGATGGAAGATCCGTATTTGCGCGAGCGTGGTGCAGATGTCCGTGATTTAGGCTTGCGGCTGCTCGCTTATCTTCAAGACATACGCGATAAAAAACACAGCTTCCCTAAAGACACGGTTTTGGTAGGTGAAGAGGTCACCCCAGCGCTGTTGGCTAATGTGCCGGTCGACCGACTTAAAGCGATTGTCTCTAGTCGAGGTTCGCGCAATTCGCACATGGCCATTTTGGCGCGCGCCATGGATATTCCGGCGGTCATGGGTGCCATGGATCTACCTGATCAAGACCTGGAAGGCGAAACCTTGGTCGTTGATGGGCACTACGGAGAGGTCATCACACGACCTTCTGAGCCTCGACTTCGGCTTAGTCGCGAGTTGATTGAGCAAGAACGTATCTTCGATGAAGAGTTGAACGAACTAAAAGAACTACCCTGCGTAACGCGAGATGGGTGGCGCGTTCAGTTATGGGTAAACATTGGGTTAACGGGTGATTTGACACGCTCGCTGGATCGCGGAGCGGAAGGCATCGGGCTGTTTCGAACCGAAATCCCATTTATGTCGAAAGATTCTTTTCCAACCGAGCAGGAGCAACTGACGCTTTATCGCGAGCAAATGGAGGCTTTCGAACCACGCCCGGTAACCATGCGTACATTGGATATTGGCGGGGATAAAAACCTCAGCTATTTCCCCATCCATGAGGAAAACCCATTTCTAGGTTGGCGTGGGATACGGGTCACATTGGATCACCCGGAAATTTTCCTGACTCAAGTGCGCGCCATGATACGGGCGAACTCTGGATTGATGGGCGAACTACGAATCATGTTACCGATGATTTCCAATCTTGGAGAGTTGCGCGCAGCTAAGGTATTGATCAACCGTGCTTATTCAGAGGTGGTTGAGGAAGGGGTGGTAGTAAAACCACCCCAGGTTGGGGTCATGGTTGAAGTGCCAGCAGCTGTCTATCAGGCCCGTCAGCTGGCTAAGGAAGCAGATTTTCTGGCGGTTGGGTCTAATGACCTTACCCAGTATATATTGGCGGTCGATCGCAATAACGCACGCGTGGCTAAACTGTATCAGGATGTGCATCCGGCTGTGATCACAGCGCTGCGAGAGGTCGCTCGGGCTGCCCACGCAGAAGAGACTGGGCTTGGAATCTGTGGCGAACTAGCAGGCACACCGGTCGGTGCGGTTTTGTTGATGGCCATGGGATATCACGTATTGTCGATGAACGCGACACATCTGCCGAAAGTGAAATGGGTTATTCGCAACATCAAACGCAGCGATGCGCGGCGTATGCTGGCCAGGGTATTGCGCATGGATTCGGCGGCAGAAATTGAATCATATATGCATCAACAGCTGCGTGATGCAGGGCTCGAGAAGGTATTACCGCACCATCATGACTAAGAGTGCTACCGCACCGGGGGACTAATTCGAGTGCTTAAACTCAAACTCTACTCTATCGGTACTTAATCCTCCGCGTGCGTAACTCTGTTCGACGAAGTGTGTTTGGTTGTCCCCAAGGTAGACGATGGTACTGGCGCGGGTGCCGTATTCATCGCCAACAATAAAGCAGGCGGCCCCTCGTCTTTCCATCTCTATGGGTCGACCTCGATGCGGTAGTTCTTCGTCCGGTGGAACGTGCTGGTCGGCCATGAGGTCAATAAGTTCTTCCGCAGTGTGCTCGCGCCCAGTTATTGAGGCCAGTTGGCTTGCGCCGGTAACGCACTTTGGCCACTGAGCCCCCAGCTCTGCATTCGATAAGCCATAAAAACCAGGGTGGAGTACTTCGGTGGTGCCTCTGTTGGATGTGTAGACCAAATCGGTGCCGTCAAACAACAGCAAGTTAAATCCTGCGTAGTCTGGCCCTACAATATGGTGGGCGAAGTGTTCTGCCGACTCCGACCCTGCCAGGAATGCCTGTACTAGCACGCCCCGGGAAGCCGGAGAAGGTGCGTCGCCCGGACTGCTGAAATTGGTCAACGCCGCAAAACGTCCAGAGGTAGTACAACCGAGCCAAGTCCCTCCTGCCACCAGATCACGACCCGCAAGGACTTGATTAGTATCGGTCCAAAAACCCGCCTGTGCTGTTTCTCTGCCGTGAAATTCATCTCTATTGGCGGAGACGATAAGCGGATAACCAGGTGACGTTCTGTAGGCAAATAAAATTAGACACATGGCCTTAGTCTACCAGCCTTCTATGGGTTTCAGGTATGCTGCTATGGATTTAGCTGACCCGTTTAGGAAGACTCGTGCATTATCCTGTTATAGATCCAGTGATCTTATCCTTAGGTATTGGGGGGTTGGCACTACGTTGGTACGGACTCATGTACTTGCTTGGTTTTGCCTGCGTCTGGTACTTGGGTAACCGACGCGCGCGTACACATCCAGGTGATTGGACGGGCCAAAATATTTCGGACCTTGTTTTCTACGGTGCAGTGGGCGCGGTGTTGGGTGGTCGAGTCGGGTATGTTTTCTTCTACAACTTCGATTACTTTCTCAGCGACCCAATTTACTTGGTGCGTATGTGGGAGGGCGGCATGTCTTTTCATGGCGGCCTTTTGGGTGTAGCACTTGGAGTTTTATACTTTGCGCGAAAGTTTCAACGCGAATGGATCGACGTTTTAGATTTCTTGGTGCCGTTGTGCGCCATTGGCTTAGGGCTTGGACGCATGGGTAACTTCATTAACATGGAATTACCTGGCCGCGTAACAGACAGCGCCTTTGGCTTGATCTATCACTGCGATGCCGTGAGAGGCCTGACCCAGACTTGTGTCGGGGAGTGGGAAAGCGTAGCTCGACATCCATCGCCACTCTACCAAGCCCTTACCGAAGGCCTAATCCTGTTCATCATCGTTTGGTTCGTGTCTGCGAAACCAAAAGCGCGTGGCTTCGTTACTGGTGTATTTCTTGCGGGTTACGGCGTCATGCGCATGAGCACCGAGAACTTCCGCTCACCAGACGCACATCTAGGCTTCATAGCCTTCGATTGGCTTACCATGGGCCAGATCTTGTCGATCCCAATGGTGATCGCTGGTATTCTGCTTATTGGTTGGTCACGATCTCAAAAGGTCCTGACCTGAGATTCTTACCTGAGGAAAGGCAAACTCTTTTACTCAACAAGCAAATCAATCTACAGCAAGAAATCAAATGAAACAGTACCTCGACCTAATGCACCATGTACGGGAAAACGGCACCTTCAAAGACGATCGCACGGGCACTGGAACATACAGTGTTTTTGGGCACCAGCTGCGCTTTGATCTCAACGAAGGCTTTCCGTTAGTCACCACGAAGAAGATGTTTCTAAAAGGCATTATCCATGAGTTGCTGTGGTTTTTATCTGGCTCAACCAATATTAAATATCTGACGGACCACAATGTACACATTTGGGATGAGTGGGCAGACGAACACGGTGAATTGGGTCCAGTATATGGCTCGCAATGGCGTTCTTGGCCAGGATCCGATGGCGCAACTATCGACCAAGTTACCCGCCTAGTCGCCGACATCAAGTCCAACCCGGATAGTCGCCGCCATATTGTCAGCGCTTGGAATGTTGCCGAAGTGGACAACATGGCGCTGCCTCCTTGCCATACACTTTTTCAGTTCTATGTCGCCGATAAACGTCTTTCGTGTCAGCTATACCAGCGCAGTGCTGATATTTTTCTGGGCGTGCCTTTCAATATTGCCTCCTATGCTCTATTGACCATGATGATCGCCCAAGTTGCTGATCTAGAAGTGGGCGACTTTGTCCACACGTTTGGAGATGCGCACATTTACGCGAATCACTTAGAGCAAGTAGATCGGCAGCTAGATCGTGTGCCACTGGCACTGCCCCGCATGGATATGAACCCAGAGGTGAAGGACATCTTTGGCTTCACCTACGAAGACTTTACCCTGCAAGACTATAACTGCCTGGCAGGAATCAAAGCGCCTATCGCGGTTTAATGGGTTGCGCTCTAAATGAATAGTGGTTTTATGCACATTTCTCTCATCTGGGCGATGGCCGAAAACAGAGTCATCGGCTGCGACGATGATCTACCGTGGCGCCTACCCAGCGAAATGAAACATTTCATGACAACCACCATGGGTAAGCCGGTAATCATGGGTCGAAAAACTTTTATTTCCATGCCCGGCGCTTTGCCCGGACGGGCGAACATTGTGTTGACGCGTGATACCAACTGGCAGAGTAAAGGGGCAACAGTCGTACATGACTTAGACGCTGCACTCGTTTTAGCGAAAGCAACGGCTGTCGAAAGTGGTGTTGATGAAATCATGATTATCGGTGGGGCTGAAATCTATGCCATGGCGCTGCCGCTGGCGACTCGATTGCACATTACTCGAGTCCATGATGAGCCAGCCGGTGATGTCACCTTTCCAGCGTTTGATCTCAGCGAGTGGCAGTGTCTTAACAGTGAGTACGTTGCCGGTGATGAAAAACACTCATCGGATTACACCATCGAGCTTTACGAAAAAAAGGCACCCGCAGCTTAATG
>JBNMMV010000043.1:0-18601 GCA_051270205.1 Limisphaerales bacterium | reverse complement strand
GTACCTGCCAATAGCGCACCCAGATCAAGGGAAAAAATTTCGCTGTCAGCGACTACTTCTGGCACTTGGCCATCGACGATGCGCTTTGCTAGCCCCTCGGCGATTGCGGTCTTGCCCACGCCTGATTCACCGACCAAGAGAGGGTTGTTCTTACGACGACGACATAACACTTGAATGACGCGCTCGAGTTCGGCGTCGCGACCAATAAGAGGGTCGATACGTCCGGCTTTTGCTTCTTCGTTCAAATTGGTGGCATAGGCCTCTAGTGGGCTTTGACTTTGACCTTCTCCGCCAGCGTCTTCCTCCCCGGCTTCGCCTAGATTTTCGGGCTCGCCCTCTTCGCCAGGTACTTTGCTGATGCCATGGGATATGAAGTTCACGACATCAATGCGCTCGACGTTCTGTGCTTTTAAGAAGAAAACCGCTTGGCTTTCTTGCTCGCTGAAAATTGCCACCAGCACGTTTGCGCCCGTGACCTCTTTACGACCCGATGATTGAACATGAAAGACCGCTCTCTGCAAAACCCGTTGAAAACCCAGGGTCGGCTGGGTTTCCCGTTCGCTGTCGCCAGCTGGAATGAGTGGTGTTGTCGAGTCAATGTACTGGGTTAGGTCTTCTCGCAGCTTCTCTATCTCGACACCAATACGAGTGAGTACGTTTATTGCAATATCGTTGTCTAGCAACGAGAGAAGCAAATGTTCAACGGTCATAAATTCATGCCGCTTAGACTTTGCAGCACGAAAAGCTTCGTTCAAAGTTTCTTCGAGGTCTTTACTGAGCATTTAGGCTTGACTCCAATACGTCATTCGGTGTCGGTCATTTCCACGGTGGACATGAGCGGGTGATTGTTTTCCTGAGCATAAAGGTTAAGTTGCTCAGATTTAGTTTCTGCAATATCTCGCGGAAATATACCTACTGTTGCTGCACCCTCAGTGTGCACTGTTAGCATTATTTGCGTGGCTTTTTCACGATTCATTGCAAAAAACTTCTCAAGTATATGAACGACAAATTCCATCGGCGTAAAGTCGTCGTTCATCAATAAGATTTTAAACATAGACGGGCGTTTTAGCTGCGGCTTAGTCGCTGCCGTTGCCAGACCGTCTTCATGATCATTATCTGATCCCGAATCATCGTCGCTATTGCGAATGTGACATTTTAAAGCCCCAACAGGGTTATGCGCGTCGATCTTTTGGACTCTTCTCATTTAGGTTAGTTGCATTTCACTCATTGGCCAAAAGATGATACCCGTTAACGCATAATCGTGTCTTGGGTTTCAAACAAGCAATGCCCGTTATACAACATATTTTGGTCCTAATTTGCGCTTTTCAAGGGGGGGGCCAGAGACTTGACAGTATCGATCAAATTGCCCAAAGTCATGTGAGGTAGGGGAAAGTTCGTCACGGATGCACACGCTGGGGGAACAAGGGCATGGCTGTCGGTAAAGTGAAGTGGTTTAACAACGCCAAAGGATATGGATTTATTCTGTCTGACGACGGCGACGAAGATTTATTTGCGCACTACTCTGCAATTGAGATGGAGGGTTATAAAACGCTTAAGGCGGGGCAGCCAGTTCAATTTGAAATAGAGGAAGGGCCTAAGGGACTGCACGCCATAGCTATCCGCGAAGCAGAATCCGAAGGTGCCTCTGCAGTAGCAGGTGTGGAAGGTGGCGCAGCCGAAGGTGAAGAAGAAATTCATGACGACGCAACCGACGAAACCGCCGAAAGAGGGATCAGCGTTTCGATAGATTTGCCGACGGTGCTAGACGACGACCAACTTGGTGATGAGACTGCTGACGCTTCATCGGCATAGTTAAATCGGATAGTTAAATCGGATAGTTAAATCGGATAGTTGAATTAGATAATTCCGGCAGGTAGTTCGAGAATATAGTCAGACAATTCATTTTTTTAGCTGCCATTTCTCCAATCGTTGTTGATCGTCCTGCGTCGATTCAATCCAAGTCGACGTCGCCCCTGTGACCTCTTTCTTCCAAAAGACCGCATCGCGCTTTAAGTAATCCATGACGAACTCGGCACCGGCAAACGCTGCATCTCGGTGCGCTGAAGCGCAAAGCACAGCGACGATTTGCTCTGTAGGCTGCATAGTGCCCACTCTGTGAATGACCCACGTATCGAGCAGCGGCCATCGACTGTTAGCCTCTTCAATAATTCGTTCAATGCTTTTTTCGGTCATGCCTGGATAGTGTTCGAGGGTCAAGCTACTGACGGCCTCACCGGTACCGGCTTTGGCATTGTGGTCACGCACCAGCCCTACGAACATTGCAACCGCGCCTACTTCAGCACCATATTGAGCGCGTAGATCTGAATACAGACCCGCAATATCGAATTCTTCCGTTTGAATGATGACGCGGCTCATTTAGCCTCCGGTCACCGGCGGTAGAAAGGCGATTTCATCGCCTTGGTCAAAGCAGACATCGGGGTCATCAAGTAACTCTTGATTGCGCGCAATACGAACATTGTCGGCGAAAACTTGCGCCTGTGCTGCCAGGGAAAGCTGGGAACGTAGGATATTGTTCAACGCTTGCAGGTCACCGGCATTAACCGTCATTGAAGATAGGCCAACGACATCGCGCAATGAGGCGAAAAAAACAATGTTTAGCTCAGGCACGACACGCACTGGTTCGGTCTGCTCCACGTGCCCTACCCGCGCTGCCAATGGCCAGATTTACCACCCAGCTTTTCAACCAGCATGAGCGCTTCAATAATCATGCCTTTGTCCATGGCCTTGCACATATCGTAGATGGTTAACGCGGCGATGGAGGCCGCGGTTAGTGCTTCCATTTCAACGCCTGTCTGACCGCTGAGTTTACACATTGACTCAATTTTGATTCCTGTCGAAGACGCAGTGAAAGTGATTTCGACTTTCGATAGCGCGAGCGGATGGCAAAGAGGAATTAGGTCGGCACATTTTTTTGCCCCCTGAATACCAGCAATCCGAGCTACCGCTAATACTTCGCCCTTGGCTGCGCTGTTATTGGCAATGGCTTCCAGCGTTTCCGGCTGCATTCGCACAAATGCTTGGGCTCGCGCAATGCGCGCCGTAGCTTGCTTGGCTGAGACATCGACCATATTGGCCTCTCCAGCCTCGTTAATATGGCTCAAGCTGGGTACTGTTGGCTGTGACAAATGGGCCTCTAAAAGCGACTAAAGCACGCCATTATGCACCATGTAACATCCTGCAGTGGTAGAATTCGCGGCTTGAATAGTTCAAATTTTGGCTCAGCTGGTGAAATCTAAAGTCATTGTAGGCATGTCGGGTGGCGTTGATTCGTCCGTTGCCGCCTACCTTCTCATTCAACAAGCCTATGAAGTCGAAGGTTTGTTCATGAAGAATTGGGAGGAAGACGACGGCACGGAATATTGCACTGCGAAGGAAGATTTTGCAGATGCCGCACAAGTTTGCGCAAAACTTGGTATTCCACTACGTGTTGCTAATTTTGCCGCCGAGTATTGGGATAATGTGTTTGAGGACTTCCTGTCTGACTACAAGGCAGGCCACACACCGAACCCGGACGTGCTTTGTAATCGTGAAATTAAGTTCAAACACTTTGCAGCGTATGCGAACACATTGGGTGCAGATTTCATTGCCACAGGTCACTACGTACGATGGCAAGGAGATGGATTAACGCGGCGCCTAGCAAAAGCCAAGGATGCCAGTAAAGATCAAAGCTATTTTTTACAAGCCGTTCCAAGCCAAGCTTTAAACAACAGTTTATTCCCGCTGGGTGATTTACTAAAAACCCAGGTGAGAGCAATGGCTGAGAATGTGGGACTCCACAATCACCAACGAAAAGACAGTACTGGCTTGTGTTTCATTGGCGAGCGGCGGTTCCAGGATTTTCTGGGTCGTTTTATTAACGATAAAAAGGGCCAAACAGTTGATCCCCAGGGCCGCCGTTTAGCTGAACACAATGGACTTCACAATTTCACCATTGGCCAACGTCAAGGTATTGCGCTGGGTGGTCTAAAAAACCGCCCAGAAGCGCCCTGGTACGTCGTTGCGAAAGTTGCGAAAGATGGCAGCTCAGATAGGCTTGTAGTTTCCCAGCAAGCGACAGACCTCGACGGCTCGTGGTTACGTGCCTCCGAGGCCAACTGGTTCGTCGAGCCTAAATTTCCGTTAACGTGTTCGGCCAAAATACGTTACCGGCAGAGTGATCAGGCATGTCGAGTCACGCAGGCGGCCAACGGCGAGCTTTTAGTTAAATTTGACAGCCCGCAGCGTGCTATTGCCAATGGCCAGTACATTGCTCTATATGATGGCGATAGCCTACTAGGAGGGGCTAAAATAAAGACTTCTCCCACATCGGCACTTCAACTCAATTTCTAGGCGTCTCATTTTACTTCTTAGATGATTCTTTCTATTTCTTAGGTGATTTTTTAGGCAATACTATGACGAACAACAAACCCAATTTGACCCCGACGAACGAGCGTGAATTTCGATTGCTCGCCATCGGTGCAGCCGACGGAAGGTATCAGAACAAGCTCACCGAGTTGCCGCAATGGGTTAGTGAATATGGGTTGATCAAACAACGCATTCATGTCGAGTGTGAATGGCTAATCGCTCTTAGCGAGGCAGAAGACATAACCCATGTGCGAGCTTTATCCGTTGCTGAGCGGGACTACCTGCGCGGTATCGCCAAACACCTCTCACTGGCTGATGCGGTGTCGGTGAAAGATACCGAGCGCACCACTAATCATGATGTCAAAGCCGTCGAATACTTTGTGAAAAGTAAAATTGCGGCCAACGAAAATCTTGCAGATCTACTTGAGTGGGTTCATTTCGCTTGTACTTCGGAAGATATCAATAATACGGCTTACGGCCTTATGCTTAAGGGCGCAGTGCAGCAAGTTGTTATGCCGCAGATGGAATTGGTCGTATCCACCATTGACGAGCTTGCCGCGAACAATGCAGACATTCCCATGTTGTCACGCACCCATGGGCAGACGGCCTCTCCGACTACTCTGGGCAAGGAAATGAAAAATGTTGCAGCTCGGCTACAGCGCCAGTTGGGGCAGCTGCAGGCAATTCAATTAATGGGCAAATTCAACGGTGCGGTGGGCAATTTTAACGCTCATGCCCTAGCCTTCCCAGATGCCGATTGGCAAGTTCTGAGCGCAGACTTCGTTACTAGTCTAGGGCTAACTTACAATCCGTGGACCACACAGATCGAGCCTCACGATTATATCGCTGAGGTCTTTCACTCGATCATGCGGTTTAACCAGGTGTTGTTAGACTTTGATCGCGATATCTGGAGTTATATTTCGATTGGTTATTTTTCCCAACGAAAAATTGAAGGGGAAACGGGTTCGTCGACGATGCCGCACAAAATTAACCCGATTGATTTCGAAAATTCAGAAGGCAATGTCGGGGTTGCAAACGCGCTCATGGACCACATGGCGCAGAAACTACCCGTGTCTCGTTGGCAGCGGGATCTTTCTGATTCCACAGTACTACGAAACATCGGCACAGCACTCGCGCATTCGAGCATCGCGTATCAAGCCACTTTAAAAGGCTTGTCTCGCCTGGACGTCAATGAGGCAGCCATTAGAGCGGATATCAACCAGGCCTGGGAAGTACTTGCAGAGGCAGTCCAAACAGTGATGCGCAAACATGGAATGAGTGAACCCTATGAACGATTGAAGACCGCAACGAGAGGCCGCGTGTTGGATGAAACCAGCTATCAGGAGGTCCTCAGCGAACTCGAACTACCGGCAGAAGCTATGGCTGAACTTTCAGGTCTGCGACCTGAAAGCTATATCGGTCTTGCGGCTCAGCTAGCACGGTTAGAACTCCCATAAAATGCAAGTTCACGTTGTCAAAGTAAATTGGGATAGCCACCAAAATGTTCTGTCTGAGATTCGTAATCAGGTCTTTGTCGTCGAACAGAAAGTCGATCCGAGCGAAGAATATGATGTGGAAGATGCGCTTGCCGATCACTTTGTGGCATTGAACGAAGCCGGGCAAGCCTTAGGGTGTGCTCGGTTAGTCGCTAGTGGCCAAATTGGCCGCATGGCAGTCTATGAGCAGTATCGGGGTAGCGGATTGGGCGCGGACCTTCTGCAAGTGGCTGTTGAGGAAGCAAAGGCACAAGGAATGCAGCGAGTATTTCTTCATGCGCAAGCCTACGCAGAAGAGTTTTACCGCAAAGGTGGTTTCGTTGTTTGCGGCGCGCCATTTAGCGAGGTTGGAATTCCACATCTGCCCATGGAAATGATGCTGCCTGTGAAATTTGTTGCACCTCAATTGGACGTCGAAGCCATTGTGCGTCCTGTAGTCGTTGAATCCCCCTTGGAGCCGACCGATCCCAAGCAGTTCACTGGACCAGCACAAGCTGAAGAGGCTTTGAGTGAGTTATTGAATGTTGCTGCTCGACAACTGTTTATCCTCAGTCCTTACCTTGATCATGAGATATTTGATTGTGACGGAATTGTTGAAGCGCTATCTAGGTTCGCGAGGCTTAACGCAAGATGTCAAATACGCATTGTCATAATGAACAGCAAGCTCATTGTCCATCGTGGGCATCGCCTGCTTGAACTTGCCAGACGGCTAGACGACAAAATTAAAGTTCGGGTGCTCGATGAACCCGTCACTGACTCGACCTCAACCTTTGTTTGCGCCGATGCTCAAGGTTATTGGTTGCTACCGGTTCATGATCAATACGATGGCGTTCTAGACCTTTCCAACCCGGTGATCACGAATAGACTCCAGGAAACATTTACCAGTGCGTGGGAAAAAAGCAAAGTAGATCAAGAACTCCGTCTTCTGAGACTGTAGTTGGGTCAGGGGACAGATCTAAGGATCTGTCCCCGCTATCGGAATTATCCTACAACTTCGCTAACAATCCAGCTAACAGTTCATCGTAGGTTCGGGTTAAAGGATATTGCGGATAGAGTTCACTTACATTTTGTGGTGCACTAAAGAAAAACCCATGATCTGCCTCCTCTAGCATTGATACATCATTGAATGAATCACCCGCAGCGAAGACCCGATACTTTAAATCGTGAAAGGCCTTAACTGAGCACCTTTTTGGATCTGGTTGGCGGATGTTGTAGCCGACTATTTTGTCCTCTTTCACTTCAAGGGTATGGCAGAGCAGCATCGGGTGGCCTAACTTTTCCATCAAAGGTCCTGAAAATTCATAGAATGTGTCACTGATAATGACGATTTGAAAGTGTTTAACCGCTTCTGCAAGAAACTCCACAGCGCCGTCCAGTGGCTTGAGCTTGGCAATTTCTGCCTCTATTATCGGCAACGTGATGTCGTGCTCGTCTAAAATCGCTAGACGGTATTTCATCAACTCATCGTAGTCGGGAATGTCGCGCGTCGTCTTTTTTAACGACTCTAGTCCCGTTGAATGCGCAACCGCTTGCCATACTTCTGGCACCAAGACGCCTTCTAGATCCAAACACAAGATATCCAACACACTTCCCCGTAATTTCTATTTTATTGGTAAATCAATTTCAGCGAACAAACTGGCACGTTCAGCGCGGGTGTGTGCTGCCATTACCTCGTTAACAACTTCAAGCGTGAGATGTGGGGCGAAAGCCTCAATAAAGTCGAGCATAAATTGGCGTAAGAATGTTCCGCGTCTGAAACCGATGTGGGTCACGCTAGGTTCGAATAAGTGAGAGGCATCAATTGCAACCAAGTCGCTATCGACTCGCTCTTCGTAAGCCATTTGAGCAATGATGCCCACGCCGAGTCCATGACGAACGTAGGTTTTTATAACGTCGGTGTCTGTTGCTGTAAATACCACATTAGGGGTTAGGTTCGCTGAGTGAAAGGCATCATCCAGTTTCGAGCGACCTGTAAAGCCAAAAACGTATGTAACAATTGGGTGCTCAGCAAGCGCTTCAAGTGTTAACTCACCAACGTTAGTCAACGGATGATCGACCGGGACCACCACGGCTCGATTCCATTTGTAACAAGGCATCATTACTAGGTCATTGAACAACTCCAAGCCTTCCGTAGCAATCGCAAAATCTGCTTCACCCGATGCTGCCAGTTCGGCGATTTGCTCTGGAGAACCTTGGTTCATGTGCAGGGTCACGTCTGGATATTGCTTGCGGAATTCGTCGATGATGTTGGGTAAGGCATATCTCGCTTGGGTATGTGTGGTCGCTATGGTTAAGCTGCCTTCTTTTTCATTTGAGTACTCTTGGGCGACCTGTTTGATGCCGTTGGCTTGTCTAAGAATGTCTCCTGCCATTTCGATAATGACCTCGCCAACTTGGGTGACATGGGTGAGGTGCTTGCCACTACGAGCAAAAATCTCTACGTCGAGTTCGTCTTCTAAGAGCCGTATTTGTTTGCTGATACCAGGCTGGGAAGTAAAAAGGCTCTGTGCCGTTGCGGACACATTCAGATCATGATGGGCGACTTCCCAAATATACCTAAGTTGCTGCAATTTCATTTCAAACCTCTCGTCAACTTGGTGATCAGCTATTTGTGATCAGTGGGCGAAATACCCAACGGTTATAAGAAACCCTTGATCGATAACCAAGAGTCAATAACCAATAATTAAAGAATTTATACTGAGTTGCAACTATTACTAGTTCGTTTTGCCGCGCCGTAAGTCCCCGCTAAATTGCGTTGGTGACGCCGTGTGGCACATGCCCCGTGGCAACATGTTCAGCCGCTCGCTCGCAATGAGCGGCCTGGTCGTCAAAAAATATGTCGGCTTCGAAAGCTTTCAAAAAGTCGGTCTTCTCCATGCCGCCTAAAAAAAGCGACTCATCCAATTTGATGTCCCAATTTCTTAGAGTACGAATCACGCGTTCATGAGCGGGTGCGCTTCTGGCTGTCACCAATGCGGTACGAATTGGGCACTGTCCATCTGGAAATTCTTGCTGAAGGCGATGGAGCGCGTCAAGAAAAGCCTTAAAGGGCCCTCCCGCGAGTTCCTTCTGGGCCTTTTCGACTTCTGATTCGCTAAACGCTGCTAGCCCTTCGGCTTGATAAACTCGCTCCGCTTCGTCAGAAAACAACACAGCGTCACCATCGAACGCGAGTTTGAGGGTCGTTTCTCCCGCTGACTCCGACGGCTTGCGGCTTCTTCCCAGCATCATCGCAGCAGCAACGTCCTGTTCGATGGCTTGGCGCACGTCATCGGCGACAGTGGACAAAAACAGATCGCAGTTGAAGGCGTTAATATATCGGTAAGGTGAATCCCCTCCGCAGAACGCGGCACGAGTGATGTCCAGACCATGTGCTTCAATTGAATTGAAGACTCGCAAGCCAGTATCGGCAGAATTTCGGCTTAAAAGGATAACTTCAACCAGTCTACGTTTATCGACTAATTTATTGATATTTAAAAGTTTTTCCACCAAGTAGAAGCCGTCCCCAGGATTCAAAATGACGTCTTCATGTGAAATTTGGTAGCGGCGATAGGCTTCGAGCCCCTCATTGACATACAGGCTGTTCGACTCGCTCAGGTCGAACAGAGCGGTCGAGGAGATAGCGACAGTGAGGGGCCTATGTGAATCCATCTAAGCGTCCAAGTCTGGGATGAGGCCGCTTTCGAGGCGGATGATCATATCTTTGAGTTTAAGTTTACGGCGCTTCAGGCGTTGTATGCGCATTAAGTCATGATGGCGACTTTCTTGTAGATGAACAATGACCACGTCGAGGTCGCGGTGTTCTACACGCAGTTCGTCTAACCATGTTTGGAGTTCGGTTGGATTCAAATTCTTCGCCTTATAGATAAACTTATAATACGGACTCGTTAAGCTCTTTTCAGCTAAGAGTTTCAGCTAAGAGTTTCAGCTGAGAGTTCCAACTAGTTATTTGGCCATAATTGCGCATTCCTTCACAGTGCTTGTAAGACGCACCCTGTATGGTCAAGCGCATGCCCGAAATAGCCAATGCAGAGCGACGCAGACATAAGCGGTTCGACGTTGATGGAATAATCGTATCTGTCCGTCGTAAAGGGCGATTAGCCCATCTCATCGGAGCGGCACAAGATTTCAACCGACATGGTATTGGACTCGTCATCGATCAACCGTTGGGAAAAGACACGTTGGTTTATCTTTCCATCCGATCGGCCTATGCGAAAATCGATAACATCATTGGCATTGTCCATAACTGTATCAGCCAGGAAGCAGGTTACCGCTGTGGTATCCAATTTCGAACGCACTCACCCTTGCAGCACGATCGACGTGAAATTGAAAAGCTTTTAGGTGAGCTGGAACAAAACTTCGACTCTATGAATCAGGGCCGGTGTAACTAACGCGTACAACTAGGGCCCGTGGATGAGGTTCTTAGCCTCGCCCTCCAGAGTGTTTAGACGACGCACCCAATTGTCGAGCAGCATAAATTCTTCGTCTGAGAGCTCGAACGTACGGCAGATCTCCTTTAACAGACATTCTTCTTCAATTTCGAAGGCACCGTCTGCGTAGCTCAATTTTAGCAAGTTGAGAATAGCGATGACCCGAGATTCTCTATCGGCAAATATAGTTCCAATGCCATCTAGCTCCAGATACTCAACTTCTACGCTTGCGAGTTCCATTTCAGCGCGGAACTCATTCAGCATGCCCTCTTCATTAGGGTCGAGCAGGCCATCAGAGACCACAACATTATGCGCAAGGCGCATCAATGCCTGGCGTTGCGTGTCAGAGAGGGAGCTTAACCACATAGTAAATGGGCTAGCTCGTGAGCCACGGACCTAAAAGGCTTGTCAGCATGATAAGAACCGCTAGCCAACCTAGTCCGAGAATGAGCTTCATAAACCAACTTTGCTCGAAGAAATCCTCAACGAGATACCACATAGTTAAATCCTTAGTTATTACGTCAGTTATTACGTCAGTTATTACGTCAGTTATTACATCTATATTCTAGCTTGCAGAGCGTAAAGACAGTAGTCCCAACGCACATTTATCTGATCTGGACTTCTTGACCCGAGAGAACCCCCCAAAGGTCATGATCATCGGCCTCTAAAATCTCCGCCCAGACAAATTCACCAGGCGTAATTATCCCACCGTTTGCAGGTCTATTGTTTGCCTCATCGTTTGTAATGAAGACGTTGCCATCAATCTCTGGTGCGTCATATTGACTGCGCGCTACAGCTGTTCCGGTTGACTCGTCGATGGTGTCCACCAACACCCGCATGCGTTTACCGACATGACGGCTTAGTCGATCTTGGCTTATTGCCGCTTGGATCTCGTAAACACGTTCCTGTCTGTCGAGTTTTTCGCTCTCATCTAAATGGCCGTCTAATAGATTTGCGTGGGCACCATCAACGGCTGAATAAGTAAAACAACCAACCCGATCGAGTTGGGCCGCTTCTAGAAAGTCAAGTAACGTACCCACATCGTCTTCTGTTTCGCCTGGGAAACCGACAATAAATGTACTGCGAATCGCAAGGTCGGGACATATAGCGCGCCAACGTTCAATTCTCTCGAGCGTTTTCTCCGCGGCTGCTGGGCGTCGCATGCTTTTTAGGATTCTGGGTTCGGCGTGTTGTAAGGGCATGTCTAGGTAAGGCAGCAGAACACCTTCATTCATGAGTGGGATTAGGCGGTCAACATTTGGGTAAGGATAGACATAATGTAGGCGAATCCAGGGCGCCACATCGCGCAGGGCCTGGGAGAGTTGATACAAATTGGTTTCGAGAATTTCGCCGTTTGATCCTGCTGATTTGTATTTCAAATCCAAGCCATAGGCGCTGAGGTCCTGCGCTATAAGAAGCAATTCTTTTGCACCCTGTGCCACTGCCACGTGAGCTTCTTCGACGATGTCCTGCAGTGCCCGCGATCTAAGTTGACCCCGCATACTCGGAATAATGCAGAAGCTGCATTTGTGGTTGCAACCTTCCGAGATTTTTAAGTAAGCATAGTGTTCTGGAGTGAGGCGGGTTCTCGGTTCGGCAGACAGATTACGGGCATCTGCCACGGAATTAGTATCTGTTTTTTGGATGGGTTCGTAGTGCTTAACCGCTTGGATAACCGGATCGACCACCGCGGGTCCAGAAACGAATTCCAGCTCAGGGAATCGTTCTTTAAGTTTGGTTTGTTCGTGGCCTAAGCAGCCTGTAACAACAACCTTTTTACCTGCCTCTAGAAGATCATCGATGGTGCCAAAGCTTTCTTCTCGTGCAGCATCGATAAAACCACAGGTGTTAACAACAACAACATCGGCACTTGAGTCTCCCGAACCTTCAGAGTCACCTGAAGCGACGACTTCATAGCCGCTCTTTTGAAGTTCGGTAACAATGTGTTCTGAATCTACTGTAGCTTTTGGGCAACCTAGACTTACAAATCCAACTTTGGCTTGGGTTGCCAATTCATTCTCCTAAAATTCATTCTCCTAATACGCACCCAGCCCATTGTATTCCGATACAATGCTTAGGTGCTGAATTCTTTTGTTCAAATACCTCCAATCCTCCGCGAAAACTTGACAGACCATTGTTTGGTGACACCTAACGATCGTTTAGCCAAGGAGTATCGACGGGGCTTTGGCATTGAGATGTTACAAGCGGGCAAGTCGGTATGGCGGGCGCCACTGATCCAAAGCTTAAGTCAATTTCTAGCTTCCTGTTACGCAGATTTTCTCGAAGCAAACCCTACCGAACCAAAAACTCTAACCCCAGCCGAGATGATCGAGCTTGCGCATCTCGCGTCGCCAGTATCTCTATCACCGGCTGTGGTCGCAAACTTGCTCAACAATTGGAACACACTTCATCAATACAGCATTCCCTTACGGGCCCTACCCGCCGCGGCAGATCGAACGCTCTTTTTCGAAAACTGGGCAATCCAGTTCGAGAAACTGATTTCTGCGTCAAAAAAAATACCTGCTGTACTTGTTGGAGAACGCCTGGCGTCGGCTAACTGGGTGCCACCCTACCCAATTATTACCGTTGGGTTGGAAGAGCTGACTCAGCCACAGCAAAAGTACTGTGCGTTTCTGTGTTCACGTGGTTCGGTGAGCTTTGTAGGCGGGTCGGAAGAGTCTTCAATGCGTGTGGCCGAACACTTGAGCGACATCACCGCCAACCGAGTTACTGTCGATGCGGTGGCTTTAAGCAACACGCTTACTGGCCACTGCTTGTACCGAGCAGCATCACAGCAAGATGAAATTATCGCCGCGGCACAATGGGCGAAAGATGCAAAGTTGAATGATCCCCAAGCAACCATTGGCATCGTCGTGCCGACATTGGAATCAAATCACGACCAAATCAGTTACGAGGTTGGGTCTGTGCTCGACCCGTTAGAGGGCTCTAAGTCCACCTCGTTTGATATTTCAGGGGGAAATCAGCTCAATCTCCAGCCTGTATGGCAACACGGGCGCGCATTGCTGAATGCGGTACTCACAACTACTGATTTTCAGACCATAGATCGTTTGTGGCGGTCGCCGTTTTTTAGCCTCTCCAAAGACCTCGGCGAACTGCACCCTTGGCCCCTAAAGCTAAACCGTACATTTCAGCTAGGAGACTTGTTAAATCTAATCAAAAACACACCGTCAAAGACGCTTGGCGAATACGTCTCTGCGTACCGTGATCCCCAAGCAATTCGCACCTATACAGATCACCTGGCCTGCTTTCAGAAGATACTGATGGCGGCAGGTTGGCCCTCGCAGACAGCGCTTGCTAGTTATCAATATCAGGCCTTCCAAGGCATAGAAAATCTGATCAACGATACCTTGGCTCGCCCGTTGGCGAATGGAACAGAGCGCATGAATGGTCAGCATGCACTCATTGTTTTTGATCATGCATTGAGCGGCAGCCTGTTCGCGCCTCAACGGCCACCGGCCGATATTCAGGTATTGGGTTCACTGGAGACAACTGGATTGCAATTCAGCCATCTATGGGTGTGCGGATTGGATGCCAATCGCTTTCCGGGAACCGCGACCCGACGCACCTACATACCAGGCCAACTAGCCCAGGAGTTTGGCATTCCTCGAAGCTCGCAAGCTGAAGAAAACAGCTTTTGCAGACGTCAGTTGAACGGCTGGATCAACCAATCAAAGGAAATCAAGTTTAGTTACTGTGCACAAGAGAACAACACAGAGGTACCTGCATCGCTGCTGTTCGGCGACTGTCAGAAACCCAACCTAGTGCCCGCAGCCACTAACTGGACTCAGCAGTCCATTAGTTTGGAGACTTACAACGACGATTTTGGACCACCTATTGATAGTCCACCGAAAAGAACCGGCGTGCGACTTTTACAGCAGCAGGCTGATTGCGCATTCCGAAGTTTTGCGGTGACCAGGCTTGGGTTAGATGAACAACGGCTACCGCATAGGTTGCTCGATCACCTGGATAGAGGGAACGTGGTGCATACCGTTTTGCAGGCGCTCTTTCAGGATGTTGCTGATCAACAAGACGTAATAGACATGGCCTACTCCACAATAAGCCGCGCCGTAGATTACGCACTAGACAAACTGCCTGGGACGCTTCCCAAGGCGTTTCATACAACTGAGCATGAGCGTGTCAGTAGTCTTGTTTCGAGCTGGCTAGAATTCGAAAAGCGTCGGCCGAGTTTCCGTGTGCGAAGTGTTGAAAGTGTCCATACCGTAGAGATCGCCGGCTTAACGTTAAACATTCGCATCGACCGGCAGGACGACATGAGCGGCGAACATGTGGTCATTGACTACAAAACCGGCGACGCAAAAGTCTCTGGAATGTGGGATCTACCGCTGACAAATTTGCAATTGCCCCTGTATGCGCAAATAGACCCGGATATTCATGGTGTCCATTTTGGCATTGTACAAAACCCGCCAAAACTACGCGGTATTAATACGGAGGGTGTGCAAGGCAAGGGTGTGACTTTGGCAGAGTGGCGAAATCTTCAGCAATCATGGCGCAGTGAACTGGACCGCTTGGCCGGTGAATTTCAGCAAGGCAATGCTGTGGTCGCGCCAAGCAGCGCTTTGGCGTGCAGGTATTGCCATTTGAAATCTGTGTGTCGTATCCAACAGCAAAGTGAATCTGTCGAAACATGATGTTACTGCCCGATAGCCAAGCACGTGCCGATGCAGTTAATCCAGAACATTCTTGCGTCGTCCAGGCGCCTGCAGGTGCTGGTAAAACAACGCTACTGGCCAATAGATATCTTGCACTGCTGGAGTTCGTGGCGGCGCCGGAAGAAATACTCGCAATCACCTTTACCATCAAGGCAGCAGCAGAAATGCGCCAGCGCGTTTTGGAGCTTCTGCAAAGTGATAGTGCGCTTGCCATCCGTGTACGTAGTCGCGCCGCAGAGCTAGATTGGCAGTTAGAGAGCAATCCGAACCGGCTGAAAATACAGACGATAGACAGCTTTACCTTACAAATTTCCCAAAATGGCTCTGGTCCTGAAAACCTGACAGGGTATCGAATCGTCGAGGATGCAACGCTCTACTATCAACAAGCCGCCGTTGGTTTATTATCTCAGCTCATCGACGGACAGGCCATCGGACCTTTGGTTGCTGACTTTCTTGCCAGCACGGATAACGATGCGGAAAGCATGATTCGTCTCGTCTGTACGATGCTAGCGAAACGTGACCAGTGGCTTGAGGTAGCGCATGCAGTCAGTGCAGAAGACGGGAGTATTGATGAGCTTCTGAAGGATACCACTGAGAGCTTACGTGCGGACGTGGTCGGTGAAATTGAATCCCGCCTAGATGAGATGGACCGAACATGGCTTTCTGCTATTAGCATCTCTTCCGGGGACTCCTCTGGGCATTGGGCCCAAGGTGTCAGCGCGCTGTTCACAAAAGACGGAAAGCTCAGAAAGAAAGTAGATACCAAAACGATTACTGAGCTTGCCCAGAGACGTGAGGCGCACCAATGGCTGCAGTCTCTTCACGATCGGGAGATGGCGGGCTTATTCGAACGACTACACGCCTTTCCACAGGTTGACGAGCTAAGCCGCCACGCTGGATTTCTTCGAGTATGTTGCATTAACCTCGCCGTTGCGGCTGTGGAACTGGACAAGATTTTTCGCGAAGAAGGTCTCACAGATTTTACAGGTCTGCTGCTTACTGCCAAAAAGATGCTTAGAGACGATGAGGGCTCGCCTACCGATCTTGCCTTGTTGTTGGACTATAAAATCCAACATATTCTGGTGGACGAATTTCAAGATACATCGCGAGCACAACAACAGCTTTTTCAGTTACTCGTTGAAGCTTGGCAGCAAGATCACCAATCGACGTTCTTCGCGGTGGGTGATCCGATGCAGTCCATCTATAGATTTAGAGATGCAGATGTTGAAATATTTTCTGAAGTTAAATCGGATGGTATCGCTCAACTGCCGCTCCGTAACTGTGAACTTGTTGCAAACTTTCGCTCTGATGCCATTCTTGTCGATTGGGTCAATAACGTCTTCGCACCGCTTATCAACGCACCCTCATTTCAAGCGCAAAGAGTCACCTACACTCGCGCAGTGGCAATTAACACGAGCAGTGAAGATGCCCGAGTAGATTGTCAGAGTTTTGCTGATCCGGTCATGGAAGTAAATGCTTGTGTCGATAGAGTTGTCGAGCTACTGGCAGCAAGCGACGATAGCACTATTGCGATTTTGTGTAGGGCGCGTGGACACTTACCACAGTTGCTCAAGCAATTGCATTTCCGAAATATTTCTTGGCAAGCAACAGACATCGACCCGCTGGCGAACACTGCTGTAGTTATGGATTTGTTGTCGATGTTGGAAGTCCTTGTTCACCCAGACATACGACAGCCTTGGATAGCCCTGCTTCGTTCGCCGATGTGCGGAATAGAACTTGCGGAGATGCTTGATTTTACGGGCGAAAATTTTCTCCAGCAAATCGAACATGCCGAATATGCATCAATCAGACGATTACACGGTGCTTTTGTCTGGGCACGGACACGCTTATACGATGTTTCTATGCGCGAGGTTCTGGAAGGATTTTGGCTACGTTCTGGAGGTTTAGACGCCTACGCCTCAGACGAAATTGAGAATGCCTTAGACTTTTTCCGGTTTCTAGATGAACAAGCACTGGCATGGCCAGACCTCAATGCACTGCACTTGGCCGTACAACGATTGTTCGCGCGCCCAACGGTTGGTGCTCAGCAAGTACCCGCAATTCCGAGCAGTGCAGAACGAGTCCAAATACTTACCGTTCACAAAGCCAAGGGTTTGGAATTCGATCACGTCATAGTACCTAACTTGGACAAGACCACCGGCTCTGACGATCCTAGTTTGCTTTTATGGCGGCCAACCAGCCAGGGGTTAATGATTGGTGCACGCGGAGACCCAATTCACAAGTGGTTACAGGGCCTAAACCGAGAACTTGCACGAATGGAGGAACAACGACTTCTATACGTCGCATGCACCCGCGCGAAAACCAGTTTGATGTTGACCTTTGTTAAGGAAGAAGACAAAAAAGCAAGGGGGCTCGCCCGCTACATTGACGACTACGCCACGCCGAATACACAGGCGCCAAATGCGCAAGAAGATGACAAACAAACGAACGCGACAGCAGATCTTCAAGAGAACCTGCAACAGAACTTTGAGTTGAACTTAGAGCAGAACTTAGAAGTGGATCAATTTTCAGTTCGAACGCTAAGTCGGTTGCCCAACAAGTATGCATGGCACCCGCCCGCTATGACCGACCTCCCGAAGAGTACATTGCCTACGAAAATTGAAGATGAGATCGCCGATAGAATTGAAGTCGAAATTGGTACGTGGGTGCACAAAGTATTGGCATTTCTAGGCCGTAGAGCACAGACAGCACTCAGCAAGGACGCGCTTACTGTCTGGCTTGAATCTCAAAATGTCTCCCCCGCAATACAATCTGCCGTGGCTCGTCAAATCGATAGGGTGCTCGGCAGCGAGGTTGGTCAATGGGTTCTATCACCCCACGCTCAGCATGAGAGTGAATCAGCCTATCAGCTTGCGGTGAATGGCCAGGTCCAAACGATTGTCATAGACCGAATGTTTGTTTGTGAAGGTATGCGTTGGATAATTGATTACAAATCGAGCCAGAATGTCTCTAGTGCGACAGAAATTCTGCACGATCGGTACAGGCCGCAATTGGCGAAATACGCACATGCAATGCAACTGATATACCCAGAAAGGATTTGCACGGCGCTACTTTTTACAGATCTACCTCGGCTAGACACCATAGAACTCTAAGCGCCGCTATTGATTTTTCGACGGACCTCGTTAGTATGACGAGCATGACCGAACAACAACTGACTCAACAACTAGCCCTACAAGTAACCGGGCTACAAGTAACAGGGAAAGCACCTACTCGCAGCCTTACTGCTGGCAACAGCAATAGCTGGCGGGGCTTTTATTTTACCAGCGCCTAGCGTCGGCCTTCACATATGGGAAGGCATTCTGCCTTCCTCACGAACCTCGTAGGACCAGGCAGACAGAGCCGGGCATCGAGGTTTTTTTTCGCCTCCTTGTTCCACTCGAACGCTTTGCATGCGACGAGGTATGGATTAGATATGCGATTAGAAAATGTAAATGTGGAGCGCCACGACGTGCTTATTTCGCCAGAACACTTAAAAGCTAAGTTACCTATACCGGAGGAAACCCGCGAGTTCATAACCCAAGCCAGGCACCAGGTTGAGGACATAGTCTCTCGGCAAGACCCCCGCGTCTTAGTAGTCGTTGGTCCCTGCTCTATTCAT
>JBNMMV010000042.1:0-19009 GCA_051270205.1 Limisphaerales bacterium | reverse complement strand
AGGAATTGTAGGTGGCATGGCGTATTTTGTGATGCTGGAAGGACTGACGGTACTGGAAAGTCCGCCGACCTTGCTCGCCTTAGGTGGTGTTATCGTTATGGCCGTAATTGGTCTGGTGATGGTGTCTTCCACGCGTAGGCAGCTGCATGAGCAAGCCGCTCAGAACGAACGCAACCAAGCCGCTATTCTGCAATTGTTGGACGAGTTGGCCGACCTTGCTGAAGGTGATTTAACCGTGCACGCCTCTGTTACGGAAAACTTCACAGGTGCGATTGCCGATTCGATTAATTTTGCAATTGACCAAATGCGCGGTTTGGTTTCGAACATCAACAACATTTCAAGTCAGGTTGCGAAGGCTGCCGGTGAGTCTCAAAGTACCGCGTCGGACTTAGCGACAGCTGCAGAGAACCAAGCCCGGGAAATTGGCCAGGCATCGACCGCAATCAATGACATGGCAGTTTCCATTGACCAGGTATCGTCCAACGCCGCCGAGTCGGCAGCGGTCGCCGAGCGCGCGGTAGAGATTGCAAACAAAGGCTCTCACGTTGTGCAAGATACCATTGGCGGAATGGATAGCATTCGTAGCCAGATCCAAGAAACCGCCAAACGCATCAAGCGCTTAGGTGAGTCGAGCCAGGAGATTGGTGACATTGTTTCGCTTATCAACGATATCGCTGACCAGACTAATATATTGTCACTGAATGCCGCCATTCAAGCCTCCATGGCAGGAGACGCCGGGCGAGGTTTCGCCGTTGTTGCGGACGAAGTACAGCGCCTTGCAGAACGTTCGTCAGCTGCGACAAAGCAGATTGCAGCACTGGTCAAGACGATTCAAACAGACACCAACGAAGCCGTTATCTCCATGGAGCAAACCACGGCAGAGGTTGTTGATGGTGCTAAACGTGCCCAAGATGCTGGTGTTGCTCTGGAAGAAATTGAAGGTGTTTCAGCCTCGCTTGCCGAGTTGATTCAAAATATTTCGAACGCTGCACGACAACAGGCCGCGACTGCGGGTCATGTCAGCAATACAATGAATGTTATTCAGGAAATTACGTCAAGAACCGCTGAATCTACAGATCAAACTGCAGACTCAATTGGTAAGCTCGCAAGTATGGCGAACGAAATGAAATTATCGGTAGAGGGTTTTAAGTTACCTCAGGCCATAAACTAAACACTGCCTCGAAGGACAAACAATGACATCCAGCCGCGAAAATGAACACTTCGCCCTTGATTGGATTAAGTCGGATCTCCTTGAGACTCTGAATGAAGCCCGCGTAGCACTTGATGATTATGCGGAACAGGGTGGAGATGAAACTCGCCTGCGTTCCTGTCTAACCAGCTTGCACCAATTGCATGGCACGTTGCTCATGCTAGAGCTGGAAGGTGTAACCCTACTTGCCGATCACCTAGAGCAAGCAGCGCAAAAATTAATGAATGGCGACGTTGAGGATTCAGGCGCTACAAGCCAGGTTCTTATGCAGGGCATTCTTGAAATGCCAGGCCACCTAGACGAATTGCAACGCGGGGTTGAAGACAAGGTAGGCGTCTTCATTCCTCTTGTTAATGATATTCGCACTCAGTTGGGTATAGACCCAATGGAAAACACCGCGGGTAAGAGTCTAAATGTAGGCGCAACCGATGACAGCGTCGAACACTTCAAGCGCTTGGATGGTCAGGCGCGAGTCACACGGATGCGCTCTGCATATCAAACCGTGCTGCTTTCTATTCTAAAAGGTGACGATCGAACCACTGCGTTGCAGACGCTCGGAAAGATATCTGCTGGACTACAAAAGCTAACCATGGGTTCGTCTATGGAAAGGCAGTGGCAGGCGTTCGGTGAATTTGTAAATTCGCTGGCTGGCAAAGGCGGGGCGCTTGAAAGTGGAGCCGTTAAGCTGTTGCGCCGGGTCGATATCGAAATTAAGGGTCTGGCTGGCGAAGGCGAGAACGCGCTGAAACGGCCAGCGAATCTCGAGCTCATTCAAAGCTTGCTTGATGCAACCGATGCCGAAGACTATCAAAGTGAGACCGTTACCGGACTACGAGAAGCTGTAGAGCGCGACGGAAACCACAATACATTGGCTATATCGGGCCGCCAAGCCTTGGCAACAGCCGCAGTGGCCTTGCGTGATGAGTTGGCAGTAGTTAAAGACAAACTAGACTTGCTCGCTCGGGCTTCCAGCCTGGATTTAAATGCGCTGCGAGACCTTACTGGACCGCTTAAGCAAATTGGCAGCACCTTGTCTTTGCTGGGCTTTGAAAGCTCAAAAACGATTGTCGCTGACCAGATTGAGGCTGTAGAGAACCTTGGTGTCCTCGGTGATGCGGATCCCGCAGGGATTCAAAGCATTGCCGCCGCACTTGTTCAAATTGATGAGAATTTGAACAGTGTCAGCAACGAAAGGTCCGAAATTGAACAGATCACCAGCGAAGCACAATTGCAGGTATTGCGCGAGGCTGGCAAAGGCCTCGAGCTTGTAAAGGCTGCGGTTGTCGATTTTGTTACTGCGCACTGGGATGTGCGGCACTTACAAACGGTTCCTGGTACATTCAGGGAAATTTGTGGTGCTTTGGAAATTATTCCATTACCCAGAGTGACGCAGCTGCTTGAGCAGGTGAACGACTTTGTAGAATCCCGTTTGATTGCAGGATACCGGCCGGATTGGCAAGAGCTAGACCAATTTGCTGATGTCGTTTCTGGCATAGATTACTATTTAGAACGCTTGGCAGAAGAAAATACTGCGGGTATGGACGACATATTGCAGGTAGCCGAACGCAGCTTGCAGAGCTTGAATGTTCCGCCGCCCGTTGAAGAAGCGGCAGACGCGATGCAAACGACAGCAGTAGACGTGCCAGTCGAGGTGGAAGAAATAGCTGCAGCGGACGAGATTCTTTCCTCTGAGCTTGTTCCCTCTGAACCTTCTTCGCCAGTGCCTCTATCGCTAGAACCTCTATCAATAGAACCACTATCATTAGAACCTCTTTCGGTCGAGCTTGCTGATACCGAGGCTGAAGCGAATGCGCCAGATGCCGGGACCATTATTGAAGAGGCCGATCTAACTGAAGCAGATTCGAACCCAGACGATGCAGCCAGTCGAATTTTTAATGCTGCCGACCTAACCTTTGGTGGCATTCGTGAAACTCAACAGACAAACATTGAAGAGCCTGCGGAAGAGGGCGAAGAGATGCTGCTGCAAATGGAAGAAGATGTTGCCTTCGACCTAAACAGTAACGTGTTTGAAGATTTAGAGGGTGTTGTCGAAACAGCACCAGAGGAGAATAATCAGCTGAGCACCTCGCCGTTTGACGTTGACGTAGAGGCAGCAGCAGAAGCGGAAGTAGAATCTGAGATAGCAGCAAAGATAGAAGCCGAAAAGCTGGTATTTGAGGGTGAGCCTCCAGACCCTGAAATCGTCGAAATTTTCGTCGAAGAAGTAGGTGAAGTCCTCGAGAGCATTGACGAGTGGTTACCGCAGTGGGCGGTCAATTTTGAAGTTGGCGAGCCATTAGCTGAAGTGCGTCGTGCTTTTCACACGCTGAAAGGAAGTGGGCGGATTGTGCAAGCCGTAGAAATTGGCGAGCTTGCCTGGGGCATTGAGAACATGCTCAATCGGATCATCGATGGTACCGTCACGCCAAATGATCAGTTTGTAAAAGTTATAGGGCTGGGGCGAGACTTGGTTCCATCGTTGATAGATTCCTTCGAAGCGTGTTGTCGCGGTGATCTAGATGCAATTTCGAACATCATAGAACAGGCAGATTTACTAGCCTCGGGTGGCACCCTGCCAGATGAAGCGCCTATTGTGAAAGCGCCTAGCCTAGAAGCGGCTGATGAAGTTGACGCTGTCGACATGATAGCGCCCTATTCCTCTGATGTGCTGCAATCGCCAGAGATCATTTCTGAGTCTGAACATCAATTTGAACCAGAAATAGAAACAGAAGCAGAACCTAGTGAAGCTGAAGTAGCCCACGCTCTGTTTGTGAGTGAGGTTGAAGAGCATCTAATCGCTCTGGATGAAGCGCAAAGCGCGAATCCGTGGCAGCTTAGTGAATCGCTGAGCCGTGCCCTACATACGCTTGCCGGGTGTGCGGCGACTGCAGCTGCAGAAGAAGTTCTTTTTGTTGTGAAGCCGGCAAACCAAGTGGTCGACATTTATCGGGACCAACCGGCTTCAGAAGAGCTGCAGGAATTCTTCGGTTTGGTGACCGTTGGTTTGCGTCAAGCACTAGAAAATCTCGGTAATCCTGAATGGGATGCGCCAGTAGAAGTAGTTGCACGGGCCGATGATCTCGTCATGCAAGGTTTGACGAAGACGAGTCCGCTTGAGGAATTACTTAGTTCTGAGGCGACAGGATTGTTGTTTGCTAACGAACCAACCCTTGATCAAATCTTGAAGGGTGAGACTGAAGCTACTGAATTGCTTGGCGGTTTTATAGACTTTGTTGCCCGTGCTCGACAGTTAGAAGATGGGTCGGTGGCCGAGCTTGCCGCAAGTTTAATGCAAGCTGTTACCATCGCGACTATCGCCGGTGGCATTGGAATCTCTGCCAGAAACCAGGTCAGGCAGGGTTACTCCGCCTTAATTGAACAGTTGAATGCATTGGTTGTGGGCGAAGCACCTGTGAGTGCGGACGAAACCATCCAGATGTTGCAAGACATTGATTTTGAAGCCCCAGATCCTGAAGGAATAGAATCTGAAGGAATAGAATCTGAAGGAATAGTTTCTGAAGAAATAGTTTCTGAAAAGGCGGCTTCTGAAGAAGCAGAGCCTGTTGTAGAGATGATGGGCGAAATGTCTGAGGACACCCCGTCAAAAGAAAGTTCACCAGAGATTCCAAACCTTGCCGACTTGGACATCGATGAAGACTTGGTCGAAGTCTTCTTTGAAGAGGCTGACGAAATAAACGAAGACCTTGAGACAACAATATTGAGTTGGTCTCAGGAGATGGACAATCGTATTTACCTCGAGAACATTCTGCGTGGCCTGCACACCCTGAAGGGTGGTGCTCGACTTTGTGGTCTGACGCATATCGGCGATATGACGCATGACTTCGAGTCCATGGTCATTGAGGTACAGAACAATCAACGCGCCATAGATACGGCGCTGTTCAAAGATCTACATGAACAATATGACGCGGTTGTTGGGCAGCTCGCACACGTTCGCCGGGCGCTGTTCGAAACCGAAGAAATAGCAGAAACCGAGAGTGCCGGAGTCATTCCATTGCCGTCGCAAGCCCTGTTGGATGCAACAACGCCGATAGACGAGCCATTGCAGGCTGAACCCGGATTCGGTTTAGGTGCTACACCCACAGAACCTGTTGTAGGTGTGACGGATGTAACACGTGATGAGCCTGCCACGCTACAAGTAGCTCAAGCGAAGACCGTTCCAACTGAGAAAGTCGAAAGACCTGCGCAGGAAATGGTCCGCGTCGGCGCACACTTGTTGGAAGAGTTAGTTAACCTGGCCGGTGAAAACTCTATTCTGCGTGCTCGAGTAGAGCAGGGAATGAGTGACTTTACGGGCGCGTTAGACGAAATGGAAACCACTATCGAGCGCCTTCGTGAGCAATTGCGGCGTTTGGAAATAGAGACTGAAACTCAAGTGCTCTTTCGTGCTGAACGGGACGAAGGTCCGGCCTATGAGAACTTTGATCCATTAGAGATGGACCGCTACTCACAGTTGCAGCAACTTTCCCGGAGCCTTTCTGAAAGTGCTTCGGACATGCTGGATCTAAAAGACACGCTGCTTTTCAAAGCACGTGAATCGGAGACCTTGTTGCTACAACAAGCCCGTATCAATACTGAATTACAGGAAGGCTTAATGCGAACGCGCATGGTGCCTTTCAACCGTCTCATGCCTCGTTTGCGACGCATCGTGCGTCAAGTCGCTGGCGAGTTAGATAAAGCAGTCGACTTTCATGTGCAAAACGCTGAAGGTGAATTAGACCGCAATTTGCTTGAACGTATGATCCCCCCTCTGGAACACATGCTGAGAAATGCAGTGGACCACGGTGTTGAAGTGGCAGAGGTAAGGCGCAACTTTGGCAAGGCGGCTACTGGTCGAATCGACTTGCGTCTGTCCCGTGAAGGCGGCGACGTGGTGATTGAAATTACCGATGATGGTGCTGGCATTGATGTCGAAAGCGTTCGTGAGAAAGCGCTTGAGAAGGGTTTGTGCACTCGGGACTCTGTGCTCAGTGATGAAGAGGTGATGCAGTTCATCTTAGCGCCTGGGTTCAGCACGGCCAAAGCAGTCACCCAAATTTCCGGTCGCGGTGTTGGCATGGATGTTGTGCATTCAGAAGTCAAACAACTGGGCGGTAGCATCCACATATCCTCAAGAGTGGGTAAAGGTACCCGCTTCGTTTTACGAGTACCTTTCACGGTCTCTGTAAATCGCGCCTTGATGGTCTCGGTAAGCGATGATCTGTATGCAATTCCTTTGAATACCATCGAAGGCATCGTGCTGCTAAGCCCAGAAGAACTGGAAAGAATGCGTGCCTCAGACGATGCCAATTTTGAATATGCGGGTGTGCCTTATCGCATGCGATATCTTGGCCAGTATCTTGGCCGCGAATATCACGGTGTGCAGGTAGGTCAGACAAGTGTGCCGGTAGTTCTAGTTCGGTCAGGCGATCATGCCGTGGCCATTCACGTTGATGCCGTGCAAGGCAGTCGTGAAATTGTGGTGAAAAGCCTCGGTCCGCAGTTTGCGGGCGTTGGCGGTATATCTGGTGCGACTATTCTTGGCGACGGTAGCGTTGTCGTAATTTTAGATCTTCATGCGCTTATCCGTGCGCAACGACAAGTTGGGCAGCAGTCAAATTCGACCAAGGTCGGGCTCGATCGCCCTCGCTGTATTTTGGTAGTCGACGATTCGGTAACCGTGCGAAAGGTGACGTCTAGACTGCTTGAACGCCAAGGAATGGACGTGTTGTTAGCAAAGGACGGTGTTGAAGCGGTTGCGCTTCTGCAAGAACGGCGTCCAGATATAATGTTGTTAGATATCGAGATGCCTCGAATGGATGGCTTTGAAGTCGCTCGGCAAGTAAGACATGACGATAGATTGGTTAGTTTGCCCATCGTCATGATCAGTTCTCGCACAGGTGACAAGCACAAAGAGCATGCCAGCCAGTTAGGTGTGAACAAATTTCTAGGCAAACCATTCCAAGAGAACGAACTACTCGCGACGATCGATGAATTGGTCACAAGGATGTAATGAAGCAATGGCGAATGCGGCAGTTGAGCTGGTGAAAGAAGACGATGAATTAACCTGTGTATTGATTCCAACCTCAGGAAAGCAGCTGCTGTTGCCCAACGTTTGTGTGGCGGAAATAGTGCCGTGGCGTCGAATTAAAGTTCTAAACGGTGGACCGGAATGGTGTCTTGGATTTACCGGCTGGAGAGGTTTGACGATTCCCGTTGTTGACTACAGTGGCTTCGATAAACTTGAGCCAATGAACACCAATAATCGCTGTATGGTGGTTATGAACCGCGCTCGAACTGTGAATTCGTTGCCTTTCTATGCACTGGCTGCGCAGTCTCTTCCTTATATGGTGCAGCTCGTCGAAGAAGACCTCGAAAATGATAATCAGAACTTAGGTCAGGCGGATGTTATGCACGTCAAAATGGGTGAGAGCATCTCGGTTATTCCTGACTTAGGGTTTATCGAGCGTCAGGTTTCCGAACTGCATCAGCATTCGGTTAAGCGCTAGAGCGAAGAAACTGGGCAACACCTAGGGCGACGCTCGGTACTGTTTCGGCGCGCAGGACGGTCTCTGCGATAGACACGAACGTTAACTCTTGTTCGGCAAACATCTGTAACTCCCCTTCATCCCAACCCCCTTCAGGTCCGACGAGTAAGAGCGCATCATCGCTGACGTCTTCGCGTTGTAGCTGACGACCGCCCATTTGGAGGACAAGTGGTGAGCCTGCCTGAGCAATAAGCTCGTCCCAATTCTGCTGGTAATCAAGATGCGGTAGATAGAGGCGCCCAGACTGTTCGCAGGCGGCAATCGTAATGCGACGCCAGTGTTCGATTTTTGTTTCGAGGCGCTTTGAGTCCAACGAAATGTTCGAGCGGGCTGCGTTAACCAGAACAATGCGCTGGGCGCCGAGCTCTGTGGCCTGTAGCACTGCTCGATCCATGGCTTGCCCTTTCAATAGCCCAAGCGCCAGCCCTAGAGCAGGTCCAGTATCTGTCTTTGGGGAAACTTGGCTGATTTGGAGCTGGGTTGCACGGCGAGAAGTATCGGTGAGAACCGCCTTGAACGAAGTGCCAACTCCATCGAAGCAGATAATTTCGTCCGACGATTTAACGCGCATTACAGTGCGTAGGTGGTGGCTCTGTGCCTTGTCCAGCGTGAACTCTGCCCCCAGGCTGGGCTGTGGGCTTTCTAGTTGAGTGGGTGCGATGTAGAACTGGAGTGGCATGGCTGCATACGCCTCATGCTAGGTGGAGGTTTTCGCAAATCCTTGTTGTTTGTCCCCAGCGATTGAGGCAGTAGAAATGCATTGCTGGCGCGCCAATCGTAATGAGCTTTTCGCATAGACGGGTGACGACGTCTAACCCCAGCTTAGGTACATCTTCTTCTGCAACGGATGCGAGCTTGTACTTTAGCCATCGGGGGATTTCAGCACCGCATCGTTCAGAGAACCGAACCAGAGAAGCGAATCCAGTAATCGGCATGATGCCAGGCACTATGGGTATTGAAATATTTCGCTGGGCACACTGCTCTAAGAAGTGTTCGTATGCATCTGCGTTGTAGAAATACTGGGTTATGGCGTGATTTGCGCCTGCCGCGACTTTATTCGCAAAAAAGTCCATGTCTTGCACAGCATTTTCTGCATCAGGGTGAACCTCCGGATAGGCCGCGACTACTAAGTCGAAATGGTTGCCGCTGTGGGCGCGGACGAAATTAACCAGGGCTTCAGCGTTGTTGGTAAACCTGCTGTTTCCGAAGCCACTGGGCTGGTCTCCGCGCAGTGCAACGATGCGAGTAACGCCCATTGTGCGATAGCGATCTAGTTGGGCTCGGAGTTGCGCCTCGTCGTCTAGACCCATAGATAGGTGGGGTGATGCGTCGTAACCCGCCTTGATGAGTTTCTCTATGGTTTGTTCTGTACCGTCTCTGGTCGAGCCACCGGCACCATACGTAACGGAGAAATATTCAGGGTTCAGCTTGCTGAATTTGTTAGTGACATTTTCCAGCAGATGATCGATACCAGAGGCATCCTTAGGAGGGAAAAATTCGATGCTTATCGGGAACTTGCCCATCCGTTGTGGTCCACCTTGGCCAGTTAATTAGGGAGAGCTAGAGCGCGGCCTTCAGTGAGTCTGCGCGGTCTGTTCGTTCCCAAGTAAAGTCGTCGCCTGTTCTACCGAAATGCCCATAGGCAGCTGTTGCGCGGTAGATGGGTCTTTTAAGGTCAAGCATGGCGATTAATCCCTTAGGTCGCAAATCAAAATGCTCACGCACAAGTTGAACGATTTGCGCGTCGGGTAGGAGGCCTGTACCAAAAGTCTCGACGCTGATGGAAGTTGGTTCAGCGACGCCAATGGCGTAGCTTATTTGAATCTCGCAGCGACTGGCCAAGCCTGCTGCAACGATATTCTTAGCGACATAACGTCCTGCGTAGGCCGCTGAACGGTCAACTTTGGAGGGATCCTTGCCCGAAAATGCGCCGCCGCCATGACGGGCCATACCGCCGTAGGTGTCGACGATAATTTTACGGCCTGTTAGTCCACAGTCGCCAACTGGCCCGCCGATAATGAATTGGCCGGTGGGGTTGATAAACATCCGAGTGTCGCGAGAAATCCAATTCGCTGGGATGACCGGTTTGATAATTTCTTCCATCACAGCTTCGCGAAGATCACTTTGGCTAACATCAGGGCTATGTTGTGTCGATAACACCAAAGCGTCGATGGCCACAGGCTTGCCGTCACCGTTGTACTTAAAGGTCAATTGGCTCTTGGCATCTGGTCTTAAGAAAGGCAGGCTTGAGCGACGTGCTGCAGCTTGTTGCTGTACTAAGCGGTGTGCGTAGGTGATGGGTGCTGGCATTAAAACATCGGTTTCGTCCGTCGCGTAGCCAAACATCAAACCTTGGTCACCTGCGCCTTGTTCATGATCACCCGCTTCATCGACGCCCATGGCGATGTCAGAAGATTGTAGACCTAAGGCGTTGATCACGGTGCAATCGCTAGGGTCGAATCCAATCTCGGGTCCGTCGTAGCCAATGTCTCGGATCACTTGGCGTACAAGTGGCTCTATGTTCACCTCGGCATTAGTGCGTATTTCACCTGCCACCATAACGACGCCGGTCTTAATCATGGTTTCGCAGGCCACGCGTGAGTCAGGGTCCTGAGCCAGCATGGCATCTAGAATTGCGTCAGAGATTTGGTCAGCGACTTTATCCGGATGGCCTTCCGAAACGGATTCGGAGGTGAAGAGTGAAGAGTCAGACATGACAAAACCTTAAATAAGCAGTTCAATAAAGCTGCGAATTTTACGCTATTTCGGGGGTTTTTTCTTGCAAATATTGCGATCCAAGTCGCATCAGCGGACAATAGCGCCGCCACCAAATTAAGGGTCCCAATGTCCTCTAGAATAGAAAGAGCGAATGCCATTCGCGCGTTGTCAATGGATGCAGTACAAGCGGCTAACAGTGGCCACCCAGGTGCTCCAATGGGATTGGCCGATGTTGGCGAGGTACTGTGGCGCGAGGTTTTGAAACACAACCCTTGTGATCCGCAATGGTGGGATCGAGACCGGTTTGTGTTGTCCAACGGTCACAGTTCAATGTTGCTTTACAGCTTGTTGCATCTAACCGGCTACCCAGTGAGTAACCAGGATCTTCGCAATTTCAGACAACTGCACGCCGTTACCGCCGGTCACCCAGAAGTGGGTGAATGCCCTGGGGTTGAGACCACAACAGGCCCGCTTGGCCAGGGGTTCGCCAATGCCGTCGGCATGGCACTAGCTGAACAGAAATTAGCTGCCGAGTTTAATCGTGACGATTTTGCTCTGGTTGATCACCGTACCTGGGTTGTTGTTGGTGACGGTTGCTTGATGGAAGGCATCTCTCACGAAGCTGCGTCGCTTGCCGGCACATTGGGTCTAGGCAAGCTGGTTTGTATTTATGACGACAACGGTATTTCAATCGATGGTGAGGTCGAGGCTTGGTTTTCGGAAGATGTCGGTGCACGATTTGAAGCCTATGGCTGGCGTGTAATTCGTAATGTAGACGGCCACGATGGTGATGAAATCAATGCAGCATTAGTTGCGGCAGCGGAGACCGATGGACGACCGACGTTGGTTTGTTGCCGGACCACGATCGGTTACGGTTCCCCGAACAAGCAAGGTACTGCGGGTGCGCACGGTGCGGCACTCGGCGAAGAGGAAATCAGTCTTGTTCGCAAGACGCTAAATTGGGGATCGGAGCCATTCGAGATTCCTGAGGGCATACTCAAGGACTGGGATATGCGTGAGAGAGGTCAGGCCTTGCAGGCGACATGGCAGATTCAGTTCGACGCCTATCAGGCGGCATACCCGGAGCTTGCTGAAAGCTATGCTCGGCGTATGACGGGTAGGCTGGCCGACGGATGGGATTCAGCTTTACTTGAATTGGCAAATGCAGAGCAAGCCAATCCGGTAAACCTCGAAACTCGAAAGTCTTCGCAGCGGGCTATTGGAGCAGTTGCCAAGGGTCTGCCGGAGCTGTTTGGCGGGTCGGCTGACCTGACCGGTTCGAATGGCACCAAATGGGCCGAGGCCACAGATCAAAATTACATGAGCTTTGGGGTTAGAGAGTTCGGTATGTCGGCGTTGAGTAACGGGCTTTTGTTGCACGGTGGCTACCGTCCCTTTACCGGAACATTCCTGGTCTTCATGGAATATGCAAGGAATGCGCTTCGACTCGCAGCCTTGATGAAAATCCCTAACATCTTCGTCTATACGCACGATTCTGTAGCTGTGGGTGAAGACGGTCCAACCCACCAACCTATTGAACAGCTCACCAATCTACGCACAACCCCGAACCTTTTGACCTGGCGGCCTTGCGATACGGTCGAAAGTGCCATTGCTTGGCGTGAGGCGATTGCCTCGCAGGTGACGCCATCCGCGCTGATATTTACGCGCCAAAAAACAACTGCCCAGCCTCGTTCGGCTGAAGCATTCGACAATATAAGTCGCGGTGGTTATGTGCTCTCCGACAGCGAAGGAGAACCACAGACGATATTGATAGCGACCGGTTCAGAAGTCGAGCTCGCCGTGGATGCGGCGACTAAGTTAAGAGAAACGGGTGAGCGCGTACGGGTTGTATCTATGCCCTGCTGTGAACGCTTTCTCGCTCAAGACGAGAATTACCGAGAACAAGTTTTACCGATCAAGATTCGCCGGCGCGTGGCTGTTGAAGCGGGTCATGGTGACTATTGGTATCGCTTCGTCGGCTTAGATGGTGGGGTGGTTAGTATCGATCGTTACGGATTGTCAGCACCAGGTCCCGTCGCTATGGCAGAGCTAGGAATGACAGTCGATAACGTTATCAACACTGCACGTTCTTTAGGTCCGCTTGGTGACTAAAATGAAAACCCTTGAAACGGTTGCCTTAGACGGCAAGCGGGTGCTCATTCGTGCTGATCTAAATGTTCCCATAAAGGATGGCCAAGTTGTCAGCGATGCGCGTATCAAGGCATCTCTTGCGACCATACGCCACGCCTTGGAAAGCAATGCGCGGATTGTTGTGATGTCCCATTTAGGGCGCCCGGAAGAAGGTGCTTATGACCCCAATGCAACGCTTGCACCGGTGGCTGAGCGGTTAGCTGAACTGTTAGCACAGCCTGTACGCTTGCTCGACAAAATAGAACAGGCGGATGAAGTAGCGCCGGGTGAAGTTGCGCTGTTAGACAACGTGCGTTTTTTAATCGGTGAAAAATCCAACTCAGATGAACTAGCCCAACGCCTCGCGAAACATTGCGACGTTTTTGTGCACGATGCATTTGGTACAGCGCATAGAGCTCAAGCCTCGACTCACGGGGTAGCGAAGTTTGCGCCTGTTGCGTGCGCGGGACTTCTGTTGGCTGGCGAATTGGATGCGCTGGGGAAGGCCTTGGCCGAACCGCAGTCTCCAATGCTAGCCATAGTCGGTGGCTCAAAGGTGTCGACGAAATTGCTGGTTTTAGAGAGCCTTGCGGACGTTGCGGACGAAATCATCGTTGGCGGTGGAATCGCCAACACGTTTATTGCTGCTGCCGGATACAACGTGGGTACGTCGTTGTATGAAGCAGACCTTGTAGAGGTCGCCACGCAGATCAGTGCCAAAGTGGACGTTCCGATTCCAACGGACGTCATGGTCGCCAAAAATTTTGACGAGCACGAAGTTGCTGTTTTGCGACAAATTGATGAAGTCCAAGCTGATGAAATGATCCTCGATATCGGACCGGTTACAGCACGAAATTGGGCGGCTCGGCTTGAGAGCGCTAAAACGATTTTGTGGAACGGACCGGTTGGTGTTTTTGAGTTTGATCAGTTTGGTGAAGGTACTCGCGTGATCGCGGAAGGCATTGCCGCAAGTGACGGCTTTTCCATCGCAGGAGGCGGAGATACCTTAGCCGCCATTGATAAGTACGGGCTTACCGAAGGCATTTCCTACATATCAACTGGGGGCGGTGCTTTCCTTGAATTTGTTGAAGGCAAAGCACTACCTGCTGTTGAAATTTTACAGGCGCGCTTCGACGATTGACCGATACGCGCCGCTGGGATGTTATGTGCTGGAGGCTTGAGTTATCGCAGCAATGGTTTCATCCAGCGTCTGGTTGAACACTTCATCCGACTGTGTAGCATTTAGACCCTCGCTGAGTGCTCGGGAAAAACTCGCGACAACACCGTTGTTGTCGGACAGTCGTTGATTCGCTTCCTCGCGCGAATAGCCTCCCGACAGCGCTACAACGCGCGCTACCTTAGGGTGTCCTACAAATTGCTGATAAAAGTTGGCCTGCTCTGGGAGCGTGAGTTTAAACATAACGGGCATATCGCCTGCAACGTTGTTAAGCCCTGCTGCTAGGGCGTCTCTTAATATTGCTTCGCACTCGGCCTTGTCTTCACAATGGATATCAACTTCCGGTTCAATAATTGGCACCATGTGGTGATCCAGAATTAGCTGAGCGGTTTCGAACTGTTGATCTACAACGCTTTGGATGCCATCAACGGATGCGCGTTTTATAACCGAACGCATTTTCGTACCAAAAACATTGAGATCGCGTGCACGCAGCAATAGATCGCTTAAGTCTGGATTGGGTTTCATGATCTGCACGCCAAGGTCTTCGTCGGCGAGCCCCTTGTCGATCTTCAAAAAAGGAGCAACATTTTTTTGCTGCCAAAGGTAATCTGGCGTTGGTAAGGACTGGACCTGGCGGTCCATGGTCATTTCAAAAAGTATGGCGCCAAGAATGCGGCTGCCAGTGAAAGCAGGGCTCGTCATGATGCGTGTGCGCATGGCGTGTACAAGATCAAACATCTCTGTGTCGTTGGAGTATTCGTTAGCTTCGACCCCATAGGCTGAGAGTGCTTTTGGAGTGCTTCCTCCGCTTTGGTCGAGTGCGGCAATGAAACCAACTGAAGATCTAACCTTGGCCAGTTGTTGGTTAAAGGTTTCAACGTTGTCGCCAGATCGGGCGGGCACACTAGACATATTTTTTTCCAAGAGCAAAATGCGGATTGGGATTTTAAAGGACCGGACGCTTTGCATCCATTTAAAAAACTCGTCGAAAGCGAACTAGAGCGCCCATTGGATGAGACCCAGGTAGCAGATTATTTGAATTTCTACGATTTGGCTGGAATCAGTGCTCGCCATCGCCTGTTTCCCATCGAATCCTGCAGCCAAGATCGGATTGAACGGCTCATGGTGCAGATCATTGAACCGCTTGAGCCGCTGGGTCACGTTTTTATGTGCCACGGGTACTACGATCATGTGGGGTTGTATGGTTACTTGATTAGATATTTACTTAGCCGTGGTTTGATCGTGATTACCTTCGATCAACCAGGGCATGGCTTAACTTCGGGAGAGCCCGCCCAGGTGGATAGTTTTGATCGTTATGTTCAGGCAGTTGTCGACGTTTTAGCCTTTGCCCGAACAACGCTCAGTTCTTCTGCTAACGATTGGCACTGGGTTGGACAAAGCATGGGTGGGGCTGTTTTGATGGAATATTTCGCCCGTGAGACAGAAAAGGTCAACGGCGATGTTGTGTTGTTTGCGCCGTTAGTTCGCCCGTTCGGCTGGGGGATAAACCGATGGGTGTTCGCGGTTGCAGAGCGCACCATAAAAGCGAAAAAACGCGTTCTTACAAAAAATGCAGACAACCAAGCGTTCTTGGATTTCTTAAGTCGCGATCCTCTGCAGGCTGACGTTCTTCCGGTCAGTTGGGTGCGCGCCATGGTGAATTGGTTTCAGATGTTTGAAAGCTACCCAGAGAGCGAGCTTGCACCCAAGATCATTCAGGGTGAGCAGGATAAGACAGTGGCGTGGCAACATAATCGACGTATCCTCAAGAAACGCTACCCGCAATCGGAATGGCTGATGCTGCCTTCCGCTCGCCATCATTTAGTTAATGAGTCAGCCGACCTTCGCATGCAAATGTGGCGTTGGCTAGATAATTGGCTGAATTAGGAATTAGGAATTAGGAATTAGGAATTAGGAATTAAGGTTGTTAGAGAAAATATTTTCTGAGAAGCAGATTAAGCGCGATGCAGATGACTTGCTTCACTGGGGCAAGGACTGGGCCAATGGTTTTACGGTGGCGCCTTCTGCGGTAGTTTTTCCTGAGAACAATGAGCAGGTAGTAGAGTTGGTGACTTACGCGGCGAGCGAGGGCGTAGCGTTAGTGCCCTCCGGTGGTCGTACTGGGTTGTCAGGTGGGGCAATCGCGAGCAATGGCGAAGTCGTGGTGTCTTTCGACAAGATGAATCGAATTTTGGATTTTAAACCTGAGGATCGGCTGGTGAGCTGCCAGGCGGGCGTGATTACACAGACCTTGCAAGCTTTTGCCGAAGAGCAAGGTTACTTTTATCCGGTTGATTTTGCTTCCTCTGGATCCAGCCAGATCGGAGGCAATGTGTCGACCAACGCTGGGGGCATCAAGGTGATTCGCTATGGGCTTACCCGGGATTGGGTTGCGGGCTTGCGGGTTGTTACCGGCACAGGCGACTTGCTCGACTGTAATTCTGGGTTGGTAAAAAATGCCACGGGTTATGACCTACGCCATCTCATGATAGGTGCAGAAGGTACATTGGGATTGGTGTGTGAGGTGGACATTAGACTGGCAGAAGCGCCGCTACCACAAACGGTTATGGTGGTGGGGGTGCCGAAAGTAGGCGATTTGCTCGAAGTACTGAGAACCTTCTCCAACCAGGTAACGCTCAGTGCTTTCGAATTTTTTTCAGATATCACGTTAGCCAAGGTCACGGCCCACCGTGATCTTGCCCAACCGCTTTCGGAGTCAGTACCTTTCTATGCGCTGTTGGAATTTGATGAACCTGCCTTGGAAAAAGCGAGCGATGCTTTTACCCAGTGTATGGACAAGGGTTGGGTGGTTGATGGTGTTGTGAGTCAAAGCGAACAGCAGGCGGCATCGCTCTGGCAGCTGCGCGAGGGGATTTCTGAGAGCCTGGCACCGTTTACCCCGTACAAGAATGACCTTTCCGTTTGCATTAGCGAGGTTCCGGGCTTTCTCGAAGATGTCGATCAATTCGTTGAGAAAAGTTATCCAGGGTTTGAGGTCTGCTGGTACGGCCATATTGGCGATGGCAATTTACATCTCAACATTCTGAAACCCGATGACCTAACAGTTGAAGAGTTCATGGCCAAGGGGCACGAGATGAGTCCTTCTATCTTTGCCTTGGTGGCGCAGCGCAATGGCAGCATATCGGCAGAGCATGGCGTCGGATTACTGAAGAAAGACTTTCTCGGTTACAGCAGAAGTGAGGCGGAAATTACCTTAATGAAAGGTTTAAAACAGCTCTTTGATCCTCACCAAATTTTAAATCCGGGTAAGCTGCTCTAGAGGCTAGAGTTCAATAATACCGTTTGGGGAACTGATCAATACCTTGTGAGCTGCTTGGTGGGCAAAAAAGCCGTTGCACACCACGCCTGGTATATCGTTGATTGCAGATTCGAGTGGCAGTGCATCATCAACGTCTAAGCCATGCACGTCGAGAATCCAGTTGCCATTGTCTGTTACAACACCTTCGCGCCAAACCGGTTGGCCGCCAAGATTAACCAGTGCTCGCGCAACCAAACTTCTTGCCATAGGTATGACTTCGACGGGTAGTGGAAACTTGCCAAGTGTGTCGACAAGTTTGGATTCATCGACAATGCAGATAAACTGCTCGGCAGCACAAGCGACGATCTTTTCCCGGGTAAGAGCCGCGCCTCCGCCCTTGATCAGTTGGCGTTTGCGGTTGACTTCATCGGCCCCATCGACGTATACGTCCACGGTTGGAGCAGCATTGAGATCAAGGACCTGTATGCCGTGATTCTTTAGTCTTTCTGCAGAGGCTTCAGAAGAAGAAACAGCGGCATCAAAAACGTGTTTAATAGCCGCCAACTCGTCGATGAAGAAGTTTGTGGTGGAACCCGTTCCCACCCCCACTATGCTTTTACTGCTGAGAGTGGGTGTGATCAATTCAAGTGCCCGTGCAGCAACTTGTTTTTTTAAGAGATCCTGTGGCGATAGGTCAGGATTAGAAATAGTTATCTCGATCAGTAGAATGACGGAGAAATGGTGCCCATGCTGGAAAGTTATGTAAAGCGGATTCTTGCTTCACGTGTCTATGACCTGGCCGAAGAGACCCCCTTGCAGTTTGCGCCGAACCTGTCCGCGAGGCTGGGCGCGCAAATCTATCTGAAACGCGAAGATTTGCAGCCAGTGTTCAGTTTCAAACTGCGCGGCTCATACAACAAAATGGCGCAATTGAGCGAGAGCGAACAAAAGCGAGGTGTCATTGCGGCTTCTGCAGGCAACCATGCTCAGGGTGTCGCCTATGCGGCGCGCAAATTGGGTGTTCGTGCAATAATCGTAATGGGTAAAAATACCCCCAGTATTAAGGTCAATGCAGTGCGAGCATTGGGCGCGAAAGTGGTGCTACACGGCGACACCTATGACGATGCGGCCAAGCACGCCGCTGAACTGCAAGCAGCCAACGACTACGTATATATCCACCCATACGATGATATCGACGTCATTGCAGGCCAAGGTACTGTTGGTATGGAGATCGTCAACCAAATGCCGGAGCAACCGGATGCAGTCTATGTGCCTGTCGGTGGTGGTGGTCTGATCGCCGGCATAGCGGCCTACGTGAAGTATTTGTACCCGACCACAAAGGTCATCGGGGTTGAGCCTCAGGGCTCACATTCTATGGCTCAAGCGATGAAAGATGGCAGACGCACACGGTTGCCAGTTGACGGGCTTGATCTATTTGCCGACGGCGTCAGTGTCGCTCAAGTAGGCAAAGAGACCTTCAAGATTGCTCGAAAATTCGTCGATGAAATCATCATCGTCTCGGTAGATGAAATTTGCGCGGCTATAAAAGACATTTTTGAAGAAACTCGAGTCATTGCTGAGCCTGCGGGTGCTTTGGCGGTGGCGGGAATGAAGAAGCATGTGCTGAGTGGTTCTGCGGTAGCGGTTGTCAGCGGGGCCAACGTTAATTTCGATCGACTCCGGCATATTTCAGAGCGTGCAGAAATTGGTGAACAACGAGAAGCCATACTGGCAGTGACAATTGACGAAAAGCAGGGCAGTTTCCTAAAGTTCTGCCGCGCCCTAGGGCGTCGTGGCGTCACAGAGTTTAACTATCGAGCGGCGAGGGAAGAGCAAGCTGGCGGTGCCCACATTTTTGTCGGCTTGCAAGTCGATTCTGCCGCAGATCGGGAGGCTGCTGTTGATGATCTACGACAGAAGAACTATCCCGTAGTAGACATGACTGAGAACGAAGTGGCTAAACTGCACGT
>JBNMMV010000041.1:0-19023 GCA_051270205.1 Limisphaerales bacterium | reverse complement strand
CAGTGGCCAATGAGCGCACTATTTCCGTAAACGGCGTCGGCGTGGTTGCTGCGGCCTCTGATGTAGCGGTAGTGCGGCTAGGGGTCGAGAGTCTCGAGGAAACGGCTCGAGACGCTATGCGTGTGAATAGCGAACGCACACAATCGATTCTCACGGCGCTAAAAAAGCTGGGGGTCGTGGACAAAGACCTGCGTACAGAAGCGCTACAACTGCACCCCCAATATGAACATCTGCGAGACAAGGCGGGGCGCCAAACGCAAAACTTGGTTGGCTACCGGGCAAGCAACGTGGTCAGCGTCCGTTTGTCAGATATTGCCACAGCAGGTGATGCAATTGACGCCACTATCCAAGCCGGTGCAAATCGTATAGACAGCATTGCGTTTGAAGTTTCCGACCCACAGTCTGCGGTGCGCGCAGCACGTGATGCGGCTTGGGCAGATGCTTTGCAGCAAGCTGAGCAACTAACACTGTTGGCTGGCACAAAACTAGGCGTCGTACAGCGAATGTCTACTCATCAGCAAGCACCTCGTCCTGTCCAGGAAATGTCCTTGGCAAGATCCATGAAATCCAGCGTACCCCTGCAAGGAGGTCAGCAACTGCTTAGTGTGCAGATCGATGTCACTTGGGAACTTGCACCCTAGGTCGGTATTGGCATGGTAAGTGTTTTGAAAATGAGGGATGCCGGATTGAAACTCTTCAAGGTTAGCCGCCGTCGATTGCTTATTGGTGGCTCTGGTATCACCGCAGTTGCGGGAGCATCCGGGTTGTGGCTGGGCTTGCAGAAACGAAACGAGCTTCTTTACCGAGTAAGCGCAGACCGAGACGGTGCGTTCGCGCCGAGCGTGTATCTGGCGATTGAGACAACCGGCAAAGTGACCATTTGGTTGACCAAGTCCGAGATGGGGCAAGGGGTCAGTACCACCCTCCCCATGCTTGTCGCTGAGGAATTGGAGGCCGATTGGACAAAAGTGTCCGTGGAGCAGGCTGTCACAGAATCGGCGTACAACTACGGCAATCAGTTTACCGCGGCAAGTTCTAGTACATCAGGTGAATGGATAATGTTGCGTCGTGCGGGCGCGACCGCCAAGGAAATGCTGCTGAGTGCAGCTTCGAGTCGGTGGGGAGTGGACGTTTCTGACTGTTATGCCAACAACGGGGTTGTTTATAGTCGAGACGGTTTACATCAAGCTGACTTTGGTTCCTTGGCTGAGGACGCGGCACGAGAATGGGCGCCGATACGGCCCAGCCTCAAGACGCCTGAAAATTTCAACTTAGTTGGTACATCGGTACCGCGAATTGACAGCCGCGATAAATCGTCTGGTGCGGCCGTCTATGGCATGGACGTTGGCATGGACAACCTTCGTTACGCAAAGTTGACGCGTTGTCCGGTCTTTGGTGGTACTTTGGATTCTGTAGACGAGGGTCTTGCTCGAGCCGTGTCAGGTGTAACAGATGTCGTTAAATTGCAACGTGGGATAGCTGTTGTCGCTGAGAACACATGGGCAGCAATGCAGGGCAGTTCGAAGTTGACACCGCGCTGGTCGGCCAATTCATCTGTGTTAGATTCGAGTGAAGGCGTGGCGGCGAGATTAAGGCACGCTTTGGAACGTCCAGATGCCCTGCTTGCTAACGGAAGTGATAAAGCTTCCAGCAAAGACACTGAGCCCTATTTAACTTGCGATTATGAGCTCCCCTATCTTGCGCATATGTGTATGGAACCCATGAACTGCACGGTATCGGTAAGTCAGGATCGATGTGATATGTGGGTTCCCACGCAAGCGCCTCTAGGAGCCCAACAAGTGGCGGCACGCATAACTGGGTTACCAGAATCTAAGATTTTTGTAAATGTTACTCAGCTAGGGGGTGGGTTCGGTCGTCGCGCATCGCAAGATTTTGTAGAGGAGGCAGTTGAACTTGCACTCCAAGTGGATGGCCCTGTGAAGCTTGTCTGGTCCCGCGAAGATGACATCAAGCACGGCGTATACCGTGAAGCCTCTGCGCATCGCCTAACGGCGTACGCGAGCGACTCGGGGCTCCTATCATCTGCTTGGATTCACCGGGTGGTTACAGCGAACTATGGGAGTGAGATGCAGCATCAAGTCCCGTTCACTGCAGTGATGGGGGCGACGGATATGCCGTACTCCATCGCTGAGCATCAAGTCGAATGGGTTGGTGTTGCAGGGCCGGTGCCCACTGGAATTTGGAGATCAGTGGGATATTCTTACAACACGTTCGCCGTTGAGTCGTTTGTAGATGAACTTGCAGTAGCAGTTGGTGTGGATCCAGTTGCTTATCGCTTGTCTTTACTCGCGAACAACGCTTCGCTGGTAACGTGTCTTGAGCGCGTCGCGGAAATGGCTCAATGGGGTGTCGACCGAAGGCATCTAGGCGTTGCGTGCCTCACTTTCGGCCAAACTCAAATAGCAATGATCATTGAAGTTAAGCCACATGTTGATGGATTTGAAGTGAAAAAAGCCTGGTGTGCGATCGATTGTGGCATCGCAGTCAATCCCAACATAGTTAAAGCCCAGGTAGAGGGGGGGCTTATAGACGGTCTCTCGGCATCGATGTTCGGCAGGCTCGAAATTTCAGGTGGTGCAGTACAACAGAGCAATTTTCCAGATTACCCACTTGCGCGAATGGGCGATTCGCCAACGGCGATTGACGTTGATATTGTTGCGAGTATGAGAGCACCCAGTGGTGTCGGCGAAGCTGCGCTTCCAGCCGTTGCGCCGGCGCTGGCTAATGCACTTTTCCATATGACGGGTCAACGAATCCGTAAATTGCCATTCTGTCAGGCACTAGAATCAGTTTTGTGACCGAGGTTAAAGAGGAAATTCGCCAATGAAGTCAGTTGTTTCGATTATCGGTCACGATCGGCCCGGATTGGTGTCAGATGTGACGCGTGTGGCGAACGAGGCTTCGCTAAATATTGAAGACAGCCGTATGACTGTGCTCGGCGGCGAGTTTGCTGTTTTAATGGCGCTTTCTGGCGATTCGAAACAGCTTGATGCGTTTGAAAGCGCGCTTAGTGAAATGGCAGGCGATGACTTGGCCTATATTTTTCGAAGGACTCACGAGCGTGAGTCTTCAGCCCAAGCGCGTCCCTATGCGGCGACAATTATTGCCATGGACCACCCGGGTATTGTCGCTTCAATTGCGTCGTTCTTTGCAGCTAGAGAAATAAACATCTACGACTTAGATACGGCGGCATCTCGAGCGCCACATACAGGCACGCCGATTTTTAATGTCCGACTGACGGCCGAAGTGCCTGTAAGTATTAGGAGTAGAGATCTCAAACAAGCATTTGCAGATTTCTGTGATGAACAAGACCTCGATGGAAGCCTAGAAGCAATTACTTAGGTAAGGCCTCTCGATCCAACAGTGGTTACGGGCTATTTCAAACGTCTTGCCTTAACTGCTCGCCCCTTAATTTTCCCACTCTCGAAATGTTCAAGAACTTGTTTTTGTCGGCTAGACTTCACAGCTACGAAGCTTGCCATATCAAAAATATCGATTTTTCCGACATCGTCTCCCGCCAAGCCCGCATCGCCAGTCAGCGCGCCAAGAATATCACCTGGGCGTAGCTTGTTTTTACGGCCTGAGTTGAACTCGATGGTTACCATAGGTGCAAAAAGTTTGTAATTGGGTTCGCGATCTAACGACTCTAATACATCGCAAACACAGGGCTCTTTTTGGTAAGCCTCGATCTCTTTGATGCGTCGTTGTTCTGAATTGGTAAAAATGCTTGCAGCCGACCCAGTGTTGCCAGCGCGTCCGGTACGACCGATCCGGTGGACATAAATTTCAGGGTCACGGGGCAACTCGTAATTAATGACTAAGCGCAAATTGGCAATGTCTATGCCTCGGGCCGCAACGTCGGTTGCCACTAAGACGGGACAGCTTTGGTTGCTGAATTGCGCCAGTACTTTGTCACGGGTCCTTTGATCGAAGTCACCGTGAATGGCCAAGGCGTGAATACGGTTGTCGTTGAGTAGTTGGGCTACCTCATCGCACTGTATTTTGGTGTGACAAAAGACCAGTGTCGAACTTGGCTTGTGGTGTTCGAAAAGGGCGAGCAGCGTGTTGTTTCTCTGGTGTCTTTCCACTTCGTAGAACACCTGATCAATGACTTCGGTCTCGTGTTCGGTGTCGACGGAAATTTCTTCGGCTTTGCGTTGAATAGAAGCACTCATCGCGCGTATTTCGTCAGGATAAGTCGCGGAGAATAGGAGCGTTTGTCGGCTCTTTGGAGTTTGCTTTATGATTTGTTCGAGATCTTCAGAAAAGCCCATGTCTAGCATTCTATCGCCCTCGTCTAGCACCAGGGTTGATAGGTTGCGCAACTTTAGGGTTCCGCGGGTAAGGTGATCAAGCGTTCTGCCCGGGGTACCAATCACTATGTGGGCGCCGTTAGCTAGGCTTTTTTTCTGCGGACCAAAAGGTTTGCCTCCGCAAAGGAGGACTATTTTCACGTTGGGTTTGGCACGCGCTAGGCGCCTGACTTCTTTAGCCACCTGGTCAGCTAGCTCTCTTGTGGGGCAAAGAACCAGTGCCTGGACACTAAGATCGGCAGCCCTCAAACCTTCCACCAGACCAATGCCAAAAGCCGCGGTCTTGCCGCTACCGGTTTTTGCCTGGGCGATCACGTCCTTACCTTTGAGCACAAGAGGGAGGCTGGCGGCTTGAATAGGCGTCATTTCGCTGTATCCGAGCTGTTCCAGATTCTTGAGCTGCAGCTCGGAGATTTCTAATTCGCTGAATGGTTGAGTCATATTACTTTTACTAGGTTATGTATTGCGTTCTCTAACAGCGGCTGGCCGAGGGTCGCCAATGCGGCCCAGTGGAGAGCGCGCGCGCAGTCCCCCATCTACCACAATCGCTTCGCCGCTGACGAAGGATGCCTGTTCACTTGCAAGCCAAGTTGCGACGTTGGCGATTTCCTCAGGGCGCCCCAACCGACCTAAAGCATGCGCTTCGAGATTGGCGGCTAGGGCCTGTGGGTCGGTCATCATACGCTGTACTGGCGGGGTCTCAATGGTGCCGGGGCAAATGGCATTGACCCTGATTCCGTGAGGGGCATGATCGGTCGACATGGCTCGTGTCAGATTAATCACGGCAGCTTTGCTAGCTGCGTAAACTACCGCGCCGCCATCACCGTGCAATCCGGAAATTGACGCAGTGTTGACGATACTGCCGCTACCTTGTGCCTGCATGTGCGGGACCGCGAATTTTGCGCCTAAGAATACAGAGCGGACGTTCACAGCCATTACGAAGTCCCAATCCTCTACGGATAAGTCCACGGCGGAACCGGGGCGTAGTGTACCTGCATTATTGAACAATACATCGATTCGCCCAAATGTTGACACGCAATGGGCGATCATAGCTTCGACTGATGCCTCATCAGATACATCGACTGTAAATGGTGTAGCGATACCACCTTGATCTTCAATGTCGGCAACGGTTTGTTCGGCTTTGTGGCCCCTTATATCAGCCACAACAACCTGAGCACCGGCTTCAGCAAAACGGCGTGCGCTGGCCGCACCAATGCCTGATCCAGCACCCGTAACTACTGCCATTTTATTTTGTAAAAGTCCGTCTGCCATCGTATGCCCCCAGGTAAAGTGATTTGCGGTCATCCTGCCAGTAAGAGCGGCCCAAGGGAACTGATGAAACAGTTGTCTACTGGCGAAGCCTGTCTGATGCCGTTACTCTCTGGTGAAGGGTTTGATGTTGATACCCGTTGAGCGAACAAAGTTAGTCGATGAGCTACGCTAATGGAAAGTTGATATGTGATGCCGACAGCCATCTTATGGAGCTGCCGGATTTTCTCACGGCGTTTGCTGACGCAGACGTGCGATCTCTGTTACCCGATCTTGGTGCCGCCCTCACGGGCCAGTTTGAACCTGGTCAATATAGCCGCGAGGTTGGACACAGTGCCGAGCAGGTTGCGAAGTTGATGGCACTGGGTGACAACCTAACCAAAGGTCCAAAATGGCATGAGGCCTTGGGCGCTTTCAATGGCAATGAAAGAGCACAGGCGTTGGACCAGCTTGGGTTTGCCAAACAAGTTATTTTCTCCTCTTTTTGTGCACGCTTGATCTTCGATGCGGACACGGATGACACCGCCTACGGTGCTGCTGAGGCGCATAATCGGGCTATGGCAGACTATTGCGACGCAGACGATCGACTCATGGGGGTCGCGATGGTACCGCTGCAGGATGTTTCACGTGCTCAAGAAGAAATCGAACGGGCACTTGAACTCGGTTTGCGCGCAGTATGGATTCCCGCAGATGCCCCGGGTGGCCGCTCTCCTGGTCATCCAAGCCACGACCCTCTTTGGGCGCGGTTAGAAGAAGCGGGTGTACCCTTTATTCTTCATGTTGGAAGTGCGCCGCTTACGATAGGTGATGCCTGGATGAACGACGGCAAGCCGGAGGCGATGAGTGCCCGCGGTGGTGCAGAAGTTATCGGCAGTAAGGATCTGACCACTATTCATTTTGCGGCCCATAGGTTCCTGTCGACGCTGGTGCTTGATGGTGTGCTAGAAGCATTTCCAAGATTGAAAGGCGGTGTGATCGAAATAGGTGCAGGCTGGGTGCCAGATATGCTGCGGCGATTGGATCATGCTGTGGACATTTGGTCTCGATCAGAGCCACAACTTGCGAAAATGAACCGTACGCCGTCCGAGCAGGCTAAAGATCAGCTTAGGTTTACCCCCTATCCGTTTGAAGACGTTGCGACGCTAGTGGGTGAGTCTTGCCCCGAGTTGTATCTGTTCTCCAGTGATTATCCGCACGCCGAAGGGGGACGCGATCCGCTTGGACGCTTTTCTAGAACCACGGCAGATTTGAGTGAAGTTGATCGACAGAAATTTTTTGCGGGCAATTTTTTCGACCTTTACCCCGACGCGTAAAGTGAATCCCATCGATCCAATTGTTGAAAAAAAATCAGACACCACGCCGGTTCCATGGCGGTCATGGTATTCGCTTGGTGTCCTCTTTCTTGTCTACGTTGTAAATTTTCTCGACCGCTCGATATTGGGGATTCTCAACCAACCTATTAAAGACGATCTGCAACTCAGCGATACCCAAATGGGATTTCTCGGCGGCATCGCTTTCGCCATTTTTTATACCTTTGTTGGCATCCCCATAGCCCGCTTGGCTGACAAGACCAATCGCCGAAACTTATTGAGTATTTGTCTGGCCGTGTGGAGCGGAATGACAGTCCTTTGCGGATATGCAGGGAGCTTTGCTCAACTATTGGTGGCTCGAGTAGGCGTCTCCATTGGCGAGGCTGGGGGCAGTCCACCTTCACATTCAATGATCTCTGATATGTTCCCTGAAAACAGACGCGCCACTGCGCTTGCTGTTTACGCTTTGGGTATTCCAGCGGGTGCGATGTTGGGTGGTCTAATCGGCGGCACATTGAACGTTGAGTATGGCTGGCGAGTTGCTTTTATTGCAGTGGGTGCGCCTGGACTACTCTTGGCAGTGCTTGTTCGACTTACGATGAGAGAACCTGTAAGAGGCGCATCAGATGCAACGGTGCGTGCGAAAGATGAAGCGCCTCCGACAATGGATGTGTTTCGACTATTGTGGACACGAAAAAGCTTTCGGTACATGTCCATCGGTGCGGCACTACATGCGTTTGTCGGTAATGGCGTGGGTTATTGGTTTCCGTCATTCCTGATTCGCTCCCACGGACTGGACACCGCGCAAGTGGGACTCTGGCTTTTCTATCTGGGCTTTGCTGGGTTGCTTGGGACATTCCTCGGCGGCTATCTCTGTGACAAGCTCGCGGTACGCGACCAGCGTTGGTATCTTTGGCTACCGGCAGGAGCCACCATTCTCGCCATTCCATTCTCCGTATTTGTATACTTGTGGCCGGTGCACGTGCAGGCCTTGATCGTGGTCAATATCCCCATCGTTCTTGGTTTGTTTTATATCGCCCCAAGTTTTGCGCTCACACAAAGGATGGTAGGCATTCGCATGCGTGCGCTGGCGGCCAGCATCCTACTTTTTATTACCAATTTGATTGGTCTTGGGCTCGGTCCTCAAATTACTGGCATCTTGAGCGATGTGATTAATAGCTACACCGATTTGGGTGTTGACTCGCTACGTTGGGCTATGGTGTCGGTATTGGTATTTAACGTTGTATCGACAATCTTCTATCTGTTTGCGGCGAAATATCTACGTGAGGATCTCGCACAACCTACCGACTGACTGCTGCGTTCTGCTATGAAATTGGTACACTGATGGTATTGACCAGAATTAATGACAAAATTTTAAAAGGAACGTTATGCGGTACTTAACATGGATACTCGCGATTGTAGTGACAGGTGGCGTCAGCCAAATTACATTTGCTGCCGATTTTGAAGAAACCCGTGCAAAATTGGAGGCCGCGATGTCGGCTGACATTCGTACGCCCGAAGAGCTGGCGAGAGATAAAAATCGTAAGCCTCTTGAGACCCTAGAGTTTTTTGGGTTTCGGGATGATATGCGCGTAGTCGAACTGCTTCCAGGAGGCGGCTGGTACACAAAATTGTTAGCGCCTACGTTGGAAGAGAATGGTGAATTGTATCTTGCCATAGGCGGATCGCGGGTTGCTGAGGCCCTCAAAGACAAGCCCGGTTTTTCAAAATTGAAGACAACGGCTGACGATGCCTCGCTGTCTAGGGCCGAAGGATCGCGTTTCTATGACGTGGAAATGGGCGATCTGGGTGTGAAAAAGGTCGATATCGTTTTCACTTTTCGTAACTACCACAATTTGTCTGCTGATGGCCGTAAAGTCATGAATGATGTGGTGTACGAAGCACTGAAGTCTGGTGGTGTCTATGCAGTAATCGATCACACCCGTCGCCACATGGAGTCTGCTAATGCCGAAAATGGACGCCGCATCGACCCCGTGTTGGCAATTAAAGAAATTGAGGCTGCTGGATTCGAGTTTGTCGATTACTCTGATATGCATTACCGTGCGGATGATGAATTGGAATACGAAGTTGGCAGGCGCTCTGTTGCCGGTAACACCGACAGATGGACTTTAAAATTCCGCAAACCATAACGCGGACGCTCTAAAGTTGGAGAAGTAGTCCATGGCGATTCGCCTGACTCAAGAAGAGGCAAGGGTGCTGGGGTGTTTAATGGAAAAGTCGGTGGTCACCCCAGACCACTACCCACTGACTCTAAATGCCTTAGCCAATGCCTGTAACCAAAAGTCGTCGCGTGAGCCAGTTATGTCTCTTGATCCTGGCGATGTGACCCACACTATTCGAGCGTTGCAAGACAAGCGCCTTATTTCAGTCGATACTAATTTTCGCAACCAAACCGAAAAATTTGCACATCGCTTTTGTAACACCCCTTTTAGCGACTACCAGTTTGATGCTGCTCAGTTCGCAATTATTTGCGTTTTGTTACTAAGGGGCGCAAGAACGCCTGGAGAGTTGAGGTCGAACAGCGGGAGGTTGCACGAGTTTGCCGACAACGAAGCGGTAGTGAGTTCACTTCAAAGCCTCATGGACCTTGAAGGGAGTGTGCCGGTTGCAATGTTACCGCGTACTCCTGGGCGGAAAGACGCTGAGTACACGCATCTATTCTTCGATCAGAAAATACCTTTAATAGTCCCGCCCCCGCCCCCGTCATCGGATACCAGGCCAGATGCGAGTTCGCAATCGGCTGAAGAGTCACCTTCCAGTGTTGAGTTACGACTTGCCGAGCTGGAACTTGAGGTCGCAGAGTTAAAACAAAGGGTGAGCACTTTGACAGCAGAGAATGACGACAAAACTCTTGCAGCTAATGTGGAAAAGCTTCAGAGGTAGAGTATTCTGACGTCAAAGTACATAAAGGGGGTAGGTATGATCAGGAAAATATTCAACAAGGCTTCAGGCTGCCTAGGACTTTGCATCGCTTTTGTATGCGTTCCATCTTATGGCGATGCGAATGGAACAGCATCAGGGAAGCCTAATCTCAGTGGCACCTACAACATAGCCACTCTAACGCCGTTGCAGCGTCCCGAGCGATTTGGAGACAAAGCGACACTGACCGATGCTGAAGCACAGGCCTATGCCGAATATTGGGCCAACAATATGGCTAAAGACGAAGAGCCTAGCAATCCTGACAGGACTGCTCCGCCCAAGGGGGGCACCGATATCTTCGTTCCAGAGATAACCGCCGCTGCCGGTGGCGTCGGTGGATACAACGGTTTCTATATGGACTTTGGTAGTAGTACATTCAAACTTGATGGTAAGTACCGCACATCGATCATCACTCAACCAGCCAATGGGCGTATGCCAGAGTTGTCGGCGGCAGGCGTGAAAAAAATGGCCGCGTCGGGTGAGAGAATCCATGAAAATACGGGAACGGCATGGTGGCTAGATAAAGGCATTGGGCCTTACGATAATCCAGAAAACCGACCTCTGGCTGAACGTTGTCTACTAGGGTTCGGTTCGACAGCAGGGCCACCTGCACTACCTGTGATGTACAACAATCTAAAGCGAATTGTTCACACTGACAGCCACATTATTATCGTCAACGAAATGAACCATGATGCTCGGGTGATAAGAATCGATGACAGCCATCACCCTCGTGAAATGCGCAGTTGGTTGGGTGATTCTGTCGGCTACTGGGAGAACGAAACACTGGTCATAAAAACGGCTAACTTCCGGGAGCAGCCTGGCATGTTTATGGCGGGTGGACAGTTACAGGTTACAGAGCGTTTTACCCGAGTAGACGAAAGTACGTTAGCGTATGGCTTTACAGTCGATGACCCAACTTGGTCTGAGCCCTGGAGTGGTCAGTATCCTTGGCCAGCCTCCGAGGACAAAGTATATGAGTATGCTTGTCACGAAGGAAACTACGCACTGGGAGGGATATTGCGCGGTGCTAGATTGCTAGAGAAGGAAGCCATCGAGCAAGCTTCGATTGGTCAAACGGGTAGTGACTAGAGACTAACTGCCGACCAGGTGACGAGATGCGCTAAACCGGTCCATTGCCTAACAAAATGGGGCAGGGACCGGCGTAATTTTACACTGATGACCTGCCGCTACGTTTAGTTCCGATAGACCGCACCGTTCTAAAACGGGTTTGGGTTGGTAAGAATTGATCTATTCGGCACTTCAACAACAAAGATAGACTCTTTGCGGAGCCTTCCATGAGAGTGGTTAATGCGCCGTTTATACTATCTTGCACAAGATATCGACACGACCGATGCCATATCGGTTCGACTGCACGCCGAAGGTATTTCCGATTGGAACTTCCACGTTCTTGCAAAAGACCCATCCGGTCTCTATTCACATCACATCCATTCGGCGTTGCCGCATCATGACAAAGACATTATTCGCATTGGTGAAATAGGAGGGTTGTATGGGTTTTTCGCCAGCCTGTCGGGGTCTTTGTTAGCATTGTTTGCTGGTGATTTTTCCTGGATGAGCGGCTGGTTCGACGTCCTGACTATGGTCGTCATAGGGGTGTTGCTGGGTGGTTTGTTAGGGGTACGTAAAGGCATGCGCAGTGAAAACCACCGTTTAGCGACCTTCCATGACGACATTGAGGCTGGCAAACATTTGATCATGGTTGATGTGCGCAAGGAAGATAAGCCTAATATTCGAGAACTGATGAACATGGAATTTCGCCAGGTAAAATATGGTGGTAATGAATCCACCTTTGTCCGGCCTTTTAAGGAAAGCGAGCGAATCAATCCACAGCGCCTTCAAAGGCAACCTGGAGCGGCGCGTCGAGAGTTAGAATAAAGGCCTCAAGCTGTGCGATCTCCCATGGGCTCAAATTGAGAGGTTTGGCTTCGTTGTGACCAATCATGGCATTGGCCGCAATGTTGTAGTGGCTTAACACGCTTGCAAGGTCTGGAAATTGGCCAGCGTGCCCGTAAGGCGCTGTGCCAACTAGGTTGCGCAGAGAGGGTGTTTTCATAGCGCCGAGAAGGGCTGAGCCGGTTTGGACAAATTGTAGTTCAGCACAGCTGTCGGGTGCGTCGCTGTAGTTTCCAAGGCAATTAAATTCGTCGCTTAGTAGTTTGCGAAGACCACGCACGCGGCCTACGTCGGGAATTTTACCAGGGGATGAAAGTAAACCTGTATTGTGGAATGAATTGTTGGTGAACAATGGACCGTTGTGGCACTGGGTACACCCAGCCTCACCAATAAACAGCCTCAAGCCTTTTTGTTCAGACTGCGTTAGAAGTTTGTCCGCATCGGAGAAATGACTTTTTTGCAGGGCTTCAACGTATGCATCGAAGCGACTCATGCCGGGTAGAAGCAACCGTTCGTAAGCGGCGATCGCTTTGCCGAGATTACTGAAAATACGATTTACATCATCTTGCTGGGCCTGATTAAGCGTGCCCCAGACAACACTTGGAGGGCGTCGGTCGTGGTGCAATTCAGATTGCATCTTCGGCAGGTGACCAAACACACGTTCGTACTCGTCGCGATAGCCTTCGGTATACATCAACAACGCCAATGCGAGTCGATGATTGCCTTGTTCTGCGGGGTTTTCGATAGGCTCTAAGGCTTGCGACCAGAGGCTGTCCCGACGTCCATCCCAATAGAACCACGGACTAAATGCGATACCGACTAGGCTTGGGGTATTTCTCTCTGTCTGACCAATGGCCTGACTGAATGCCGCTTGATCGGCGAATCGTTGCTCGAGCTTGTGACAGGTAGCGCAAGCTATCGCGCCGTTCCCGCTAAGTTGTGGATCGAAGAATAGCCGTTGCCCAAATATTTGAGCCTCGACCTGATCGCTATACTGGTTGGTCGCATCGGTATGTTCCGGGTCGAGGTGGCCTAACCAAAGGGAGTCTATCTGGCGCTGTTCCTCAGCGGACCATGATTGTGAAGATGCGCCGCATCCGGCCAAGCAAATGAAACAGAAAAAGAAAGAGAATAAGAGGAGAACTGGTGCAAGTGGGGTCGAATCTGTGTTCCAAAGCTCCGCCATGTCATAGTTCCAGATTTAGGGTTAGAACTTCACGTTGTTGATCGTGGGTGATGGTGACTTCTATAAGCCAAAGCCCTCGCATATGGAACTTCATCCCTTCAATTAGGTACTGCCCGGCGCCAAGCTCCTGGGTCATTCTCGGTATGGAAGGCAAGCCGTGATTGTGCAGAGGCATGCCGCCGGTTATTTCAATGCTGGCTTGTATCACCGGTTGGTTTTTTTGGTCGGTTACCAACACCGTCCACTCGTGCATGCGATTGATGCTGATAGGTTGCAGCGCGCTCGCAACGGAAATTTGGAATAACTTTCCAGTCGCGGTTACGGTTTCAGCACGCAACTGCGGCGATGCGAAAGGCAAGCAGGTACAGACTAAGAGGGCTAGTTTGAGAGTGGCTGGTGAACTCTGCGTCTGCGTCGCCCACCATCGGACCAACATGGCCAGCAGGGCAGCTGTGACTATAAGAAGACCTATAACGGCTGTGTCACCAAAACCCTCGATGTTAACTTCGAATGGAAAGACTGCCCAATATTCGGCGCCGTTGACCTCGTCGATGGCGGTAACAATGCCAACGTATTCGCCACTTTGGCTAAAGTTGTATAGCGCTGAGAAGACGTCAGGGTCCGTCGTAGGTGGGTGATAAAATACCGTTACATTTTCTATATCTTCAATAGCAATGATGTCTGACCTCGCGGTGAACTGACCCATGCCGGTGACGTTTTGGATAATGCGCAAATCGACTGGTAGGTCTTGCAAACCGTCGTGCAGGTATTCGAGCACAATGATTGTTTCGCCGAGTTCCGGGAGATATTCACAGAATTGTGCATGGCCGCTGCGTTGTGGCTGAAAGAGCGTGAAATGAGCTTGGTAGAAACCAATGTTGATTAAACAGAGATCGTCTTCCAAGACCACACCCCCGTGTGCGTGCGAGAGCGCAGGCGAAAGGCCGAGGCCTGCGAACCATATAAGACCAAAGATCTTGCCTAGATTGACGATTGCCATCGCCCCATTGTAATTGTGACGTCCCCATTGTAGATGAGACACAACTAGGTTTTGGTGGTTGATTAGAAATTCTGATCGTGCCAAAATCATTGGGCGCCGGTGTGTAGGTTAGTTAGTACCATTTAATGTGAACGGTACTATTGGTACTAGTAGTAAAGGGGACACACTGGAACACGGAGTTAGAAGGTTCAACGGTAACTTCTTATGGTGGCCACTATGCTGCAGAAGAATCCGAAGGGCGTCCGTAGTTTTGATGTCCGGTTGGGGATATTCGTACTTCTGCTGACCCTGTCTACGACAGGTTTTTCGGTGGAGCGGGGTGATATTGCTCCGAATTTTAGTCTTCCAATAATAGCCAATCCGCCAGCTTCTCTGTCCCGAGTCGACTCGGAAGCGACATTCAGTCTTCTTCATCTCGAAAACCTACGCGGTAATATGGTCTATCTAGACTTTTGGCAATCCAATTGCTTACCTTGCCGAGAGATCCTGCCTGAATTAACGAGTCTGCGAAACGAATATTCCCAACTAGAAGTGCTAGCCGTCAGTACAGACACAGATCCGCGGCACGCGCTGGCATTCCTTAAGTCCTTTGGAACTGAAGTGCCTGTACTAAGTGATCCCGGTGCCATTGTTGCAAGCTCTTATGGTGTTGTGGGGGTGCCAACGGGATTTCTAATCGATCGCCAAGGCGAGATTTTGGCAGTTCAGCAGGGAAATGAAGAAAAAGCCTTAGAAGCAGTTCGTCGTAGTTTGAATATACTGCGTCAGCGAGATTTCGAAATAACAAAAAGATAGTTGAGGGGAAGAAGATGGCAATTGCAGTAGCGCTGGTAGTGTTGGTTATCGGATCCGTTCTGTTTCATTTTCTGAGTCCGTGGTATCTGACCCCTTTAGCTTCGAACTGGAGCACCATCGATTTCACCATCGACCTGACGTTCTGGGTCACAGGCTTTGTCTTTGTGACGGTCAATCTTTTCATGGCCTACGTTGTGTATAAATACCGCTACAACAAATCCCGTCGATCTGAATATCAACCCGAAAACAAAAAGTTAGAGTTATGGCTCATTGGTATTACCAGCGTGGGTGTCGCTGCAATGTTGGCACCTGGGCTCTTTGTTTGGGCTGAGTTTGTCACAGTCCCGGAGGATGCTCACGAAGTAGAGGTGGTGAGCCAGCAGTGGCATTGGAGCTATAGGTTCCCTGGCGAGGATGGAACATTTGGCGCCATCGATTCGCGCTACGTGAGTGACGAGAACCCCTTTGGCATGGAATCGAATGACCCCAACGGTCAAGACGATGTACTTGTTTTTAGCCCTAGAGTGCATCTACCAATTAACAAGCCAGTTAAAACGCTATTGCGTTCTAAAGATGTATTGCATGATTTTGCTGTCGCGCAATTTCGCGTCAAGATGGACATGGTGCCCGGATTGGTTTCCTACTTGTGGTTTACGCCAACGCGCACCGGTGAGTTTGAAGTTCTATGTGAAGAGCTTTGTGGGGTGGGTCATAACACCATGCGCGGTATGGTGGTGGTTGACGAGGAATCCGACTATCAGCAGTGGCTGGATGCGCAACCGACCTATGCTGAAGTGCTAGCACGTGTGCCAGGTGATGCAGCTCAGGGTTTGGCGCAGTACGCGGTCTGTGCCGCCTGCCACGGCCAGCAGGGCGAGGGCCTCGTTGCGCTCAACGCGCCAAAACTGGCAGGGCAAGAAGCCTGGTATCTGCGTCGACAAATAGAGTATTTCAAAAGCGGTGCACGCGGCGCTCACGAAGATGATGAGTTCGGCAGGCAGATGGCACCCATGGCCGCCACCCTCATTGACTATGCCGCCATCGAAAACGTAGTCGCCTATATTCAAACGCTACCTGACACGCCATCCGTTGCTACTGTGCAAGGCGATGTTGCGGCTGGCGAAGACATTTACGTTACCTGCGGCGTTTGCCATGGCTGGGAGGGCGAAGGCCGACCGGCTGTTAATGCGCCACGTCAGGCAGGTATGAGTGACTGGTATATGGTCACTCAACTGAAGAATTTCCGGGACGGTGTGCGTGGTGCACATAGCCAGGACAAGTACGGCATGCAGATGGCCATGATGGCGTCTATTTTGCAGTCCGATGAACGTGTTAACGACGTGGTTGCCTACATCAACACGTTGTCTGGACCCGAACCCGAGTTAAACGTGGCCACTAGGGAGTAGCGTAATGTCTGACCACACACATGATGCGATGGATTTTGTTCCACCGGCGGAGATCGAGGAGGAGGAGCTGTATCATGCCAAAACCTGGCTGGGTAAATACGTATTCTCTCAGGACGCTAAAATCATTGCAGTGCAATATAGCGTAACCGCCATTGCCATCGGCTTGGTAGCGCTGGGGCTGAGTATTCTGATGAGGCTGCAGCTCGGATTTCCTAACGAATTTGAGTTCATTAACCCCAGTAATTATCTGCAATTTGTCACCATGCACGGCATGATTATGGTGATCTACTTGCTCACGGCCTTGTTTCTTGGGGGCTTTGGAAACTACTTGATTCCGCTAATGTGCGGCGCACGCGACATGGTGTTTCCTTACGTCAACATGCTCAGCTATTGGATCTACTTCCTTGCGGTGGCGGTACTTGTTGCCAGTTTCTTCGTGCCGGGAGGGTCGACCGGGGCAGGCTGGACGCTGTATCCGCCGCAGGCCATCAGTCCAGGTACGCCAGGCACTGACGGCGGCATCGTTTTGATGCTTATATCGTTGTCGTTGTTCATCATTGGCTTCACCATGGGCGGCTTGAACTATGTAGTTACGGTGTTGCAGGCGCGTACTCGAGGCATGTCGCTGATGCGACTACCGTTGACAGTTTGGGGCATCTTCATGGCCACCGTACTGGCGTTGCTTGCATTTCCCGCTTTGTTTGTCAGTTGCATTATGATGTTGTTGGATCGTTTGTTAGGCACGAGCTTCTTCATGCCTGCGATGATCTCTTTGGGGGAGCAGACCAGTTACGATGGTGGCAGCCCGGTTTTGTTCCAGCATCTTTTCTGGTTTTTTGGTCATCCTGAAGTTTACATCGTAGCACTGCCGGCCTTTGGCATTGTCTCAGATTTACTCAGCACACATGCGCGCAAAGCCATCTTCGGTTATCGCATGATGGTTTGGGCCATCGTGGCCATTGGCGCTATGAGCTTTGTTGTCTGGGCACACCACATGTATGTCAGCGGTATGAATCCCTATTTTGGCTTTTTCTTTGCAACCACAACGCTAATTATTGCTGTCCCTACCGCTATCAAAGTCTACAACTGGGTACTGACGTTGTGGCGTGGCAATATTCGTCTGAACGTGCCGATGTTGTTTGCGATTGGATTTATTTTCACCTTTATCAACGGTGGCCTGACGGGATTGTTCTTGGGTAATGTGACGGTAGATCTACCGTTGTCAGACACCTATTTTGTGGTAGCACATTTCCACATGGTCATGGCCGTATCGCCGATTCTGGTGGTCTTTGGCGCAATTTACCATTGGTACCCGAAAATCACCGGGCGCATGTTGGACGACACGTTAGGGAAAATCCACTTTTGGATGACCTTCCTCGGCACTTATGCCATCTACTATCCGATGCATTATTTAGGATTTGAGGGTCTCCCACGGCGCTACTTTTCGTATGGGGAGACACAGTTCATTTCTGAATCCTCTCAAGACTTGAATGCAGCCATTACAATCGCGGCGATACTTGTTGCGGGCGCTCAGTTGTTCTTTCTCTACAACTTGTTTATCAGCTACTTTCGGGGTCGTGCCTCTGGTCCCAACCCTTGGGAGGCAACAACGCTCGAATGGCAAACACCTCACACGCCACCTAAGCATGGAAATTTTGACGAACTACCGTTGGTATATCGTTGGGCTTATGACTACGGCGTACCCGGGGCGGTCGACGACTATATCCCACAGAATGTCCCACCGGCAGATGTTGAAATGACATCCGATGCGGATGGGCCAACTGAGCAAAATTCATGAGCTATACGCTGGGATTCTTAGCGGTGCTTATGAGTGGCGTGGTGTGGTGGCTGGTGAAGCAAACCGTCAATCAGACCCCTTGGGCGGCAAGCGGCAGTTCGGAGAGTGTTCGCAGTGAGGGGGTACGGTCACCACTGACTGACCTGCCACTCGTTACAACTAAATTGGCGCTGGGTGTCTTTTTAGCAGTAGTGACGTCACTGTTTGCTCTATTTATCAGTGCCTACTCCATTCGAATGGAATATGGTGACTGGCGGCCAATGCCAGAACCCATACTATTGTGGATCAACAGCGGCATGTTGGTACTTTCAAGTGTGTTTCTCCAGCACGCTTGGAACAGTGCTAAGCGTGGTAATCACAAAGCTGTAAAAATTGGAATTATCGGCGGTGCCAGTCTGGCTCTCGCTTTTGTGATTGGACAACTCCTCGCCTGGCAACAGCTTACGGCTACCGGTTATGCCATCGCAGACAACCCTGCCAATGCTTTTTTTTACACACTGACAGGTATCCACGCTCTGCATTTAGCCGGAGGCTTGGTTGCGCTTGTAAAAACAATTCGACGTACATGGCACAGCGATCCTAATCCCGATGCTATTCGTCTGGGTGTTGAACTTTGCACTGTCTACTGGCATTACCTGCTGGCGGTTTGGGTGATTCTGTTTAGCTTCATGTTAACGACATAGAGATAAGGAACGACAATGGCTGAAACAGCACAACTAGAGCCAGGGTTACGGGGCCTCACTGCGGACTGGTCGTCGGACCAACGGGCGTTTAAAAACGTCCCGTGGGGTAAGGCCATGATGTGGATCTTTCTCCTTTCTGACACATTTATTTTCTCGTGTTTTCTGATCTCCTACATGAAGGTGCGCATGTCGACTACCGTCGCATGGCCAAACACCAGCGAGGTATTCTCTCTAGAGATGTTTGGTAATGATGTACCTTTGCTGTTGATAGCCATTATGACGTTCATCCTCATCACCAGTAGCGGCACCATGGCGATGGCGGTGAAATTTGGTTATCAAAAAAATCGGCAAGTATGTTTTTGGCTACTGTTAGTCACAGCGGTGCTTGGGG
>JBNMMV010000040.1:0-19036 GCA_051270205.1 Limisphaerales bacterium | reverse complement strand
GGAGAACGGTTTTTCATGCAGCAGCTGGTTGATGGAGATTTCGCTGCCAATAATGCGGGCTGGCAATGGAGCGCCTCTACAGGCACCGATGCGGCACCCTATTTTCGGATTTTCAATCCAGCCAGGCAAGGTAAGCGGTTCGACGCTGCTGGAAAATTTGTCCGACAGATGTTGCCCGTGTTGAACGGCGTGCCAGATCGGTTCTTGTTTGAACCTCACAAGGCGAAATTGGCACTCGACTATCCGCAGCCCATGGTTGATCACAAAGCTGCACGAGAGCGAGCAATTGCAGCTTTCAAAGGGCTGAAAACAAAAAAGTTGTGATGCGAGTAAGTGCTATATTGCTCAACTCACTATTGGAGTAGAGCATGCGCATATTATTAGCGTCGCTGACCCTATTTTTCGGCCTGGCAGCCCTCTCCGCCCTGGGCTCACCCTTGAAAGTACTGACATCGCCGAGCCACGAAGCTCAGGGGCTGCCATTCTCAGAGGCGGTTGAAGCAGGGGGACTAATTTTCGTGTCTGGTCAAATAGCCGCCAAACCTGGCAGCTTAGCCTTGGTGCCAGGAGGCATCGAAAATCAAACTCGTCAGGTTATGGACAATATTAAGAACGTACTTGAGCGACATGGCTCGTCAATGGACCATGTAGTTAAGTGCACGGTATTCATTCAGGACATGGCGCAGTGGCCGGCGATGAATGCAGTCTATCTCACTTATTTTCCGAACCATAAGCCCGCTCGGAGTGCTGTTGGTGCCAACGGCATTGCGCTAGGTGGGTTGGTTGAGATTGAGTGCATTGCGGCGGCGGGGTAGGCGATGTTACGTCGTAACCGACGTGACGTTGAAGTCGACCTCGATGGAAACAGCAGAGCAACATATATTACGATTGTACGTTTTTGGTTAACAATAATATTTAGGGGTAGGGGATGAGTGAAGCACTGTCAGACGTAGTATTTGATGCAGATGCACTGAGAGAACGATACCGAACTGAGCGCGACAAACGGTTGCGTACAGAGGGAAATGAGCAGTATGTAGAAATGACGGGCGAGTTTGCTCACTATCTTGACGACCCCTATGTCGACGAAAAAATTGCCAGGGAGCCAGTCACCGATGAAGTCGATGTTGTGCTTGTCGGAGGCGGGTTTGGAGGCTTGCAGGCTGGTGCAAGGCTGAAGGAAGTCGGCATTGAAAATGTGCGAATCATTGAGAAAGGCGGTGATTTTGGTGGTACCTGGTATTGGAACCGCTACCCCGGTGCGCAATGTGATATCGAGGCTTATTGTTATCTACCGCTTCTGGAGGAGCTCGACTATGTGCCGAAGGAGAAGTATGCCTTTGCAAGAGAAATTCTTGATCACAGCGAGGCGATTGGTAAGCACTTTGGCTTGTATGAAAGTGCGCTCTTTCAAACCGAGGTAACTGAACTTCGGTGGGATGAGTCGATACAGCGTTGGATCGTTTCGACCAATCGTGGTGATGCTATTCGGGCACGCTTTGTATCCATGGCAAATGGTCCATTGCATCGACCCAAACTGCCCGGTATTCCGGGTGTTCGTGACTTCAAAGGCCATACCTTCCACACCAGTCGTTGGGACTATAGCTACACCGGTGGTGGTCCAGACGGCAATTTGGACAAACTAGGCGACAAGAAAATAGCCATTATTGGTACCGGTGCAACCTCCATCCAGTGCGTGCCTTTTTTAGGTGAAGCTGCAGAACATTTGTATGTGTTTCAACGCACACCATCTACCGTAGATGTGAGAGGGAATATGCCAACTGATCCCGACTGGGCTGCCAGTTTGGAAGCCGGCTGGCAGAAACATCGTATGGAAAATTTCAATTCGATGATTTCAGGTATTCCTCAGGAAAAAGACTTGGTCGACGATGGCTGGACTGATCTTATCGGCAAGATGATTAACCAATTTCAGAACGCGAAAGCCGATTCGAATATGACCCTTGAGCAAATGATCGAGATGGCAAACTTCGAGAAAATGGAAGAGATTCGCGCCCGGGTCGATGAGTTTGTTGAAGATGAGGAAGTGGCTGAAAAGCTAAAGCCATATTATAAAATGTTCTGTAAACGCCCGACTTTCAACGACGACTACCTACCCGCATTCAACCGTCCCAATGTCACGCTGGTAGATACCGACGGCCAAGGCGTCGAGCGGATTACTGAGAAGGGTTTGATTGTTGATGGTGTCGAATACGAGGTGGATTGTATTATTTACAGTACTGGCTTCGAAGTTGGCACAAGTTATACCCGCCGTTCGGGTTACGACGTCATTGGCCGCGATGGTGTTAAATTGTCAGATCACTGGCGAGATGGCACGCGTACATTGCATGGCATGGGAAGCCACGGCTTTCCAAATGTCTTTGTTATGAATACTTCCCAGGGAGGGTTTACCGCCAACTTTCCCCATTTGTTAGATGAGACGGCTGTGCACCAAGCCCACATCATTGCCCACGCGATGGAGCAAGGCTATGTCACGGTAGAGGTGACCGCTGAGGCTGAGAAAGCTTGGGTCGAAACCATCATAGGGTTTGAAGGTGGGCCGTTAGGAGGCTTGGGCGGTCCAGATTGTACGCCAGGATACTACAACAATGAGGGCCAGCCGAATCCTACTGCACAACAGTCAGCGCCTTACGGCGGAGGTGCTATAAAGTTCTTCGAACTGTTAAAGGCGTGGCGCGAAGACGGAAATTTCGAGGGGATTTCGTTTACCTAGCCAGTAAAAAGTCTGTTGTTGACCCTTTCGATGGAGGTCACAACAGGCGACTTGATAAGGTCCAATGCAGGCCCCAAAGGTAGGCTGTCTGCAACTAGTTTTTGAGTGTCTGAAGGCAAGCCCTGGAAGAATAACTGAGCCCGTTGGCCGAGCCAGACAGAGTACAGGCTGGCATGCACCTGATGCTCGGTGCCGTTGTAACTAACTGTCTCGACGGGTAGCACGGGTTGGTCTTGTTCGCTGTTTAACGCCGTCTTTGGTGGCGGAGCAGATCGTGCCATTGCTTGATCGAACGCCAGCGTCCCCAGAACTAATTTTTCACCAAACTCAACGCCAATGAACTCGAGAATTTTCAGCGCGGTTTCTGGCACTGTGTCATTGGCTGCGAATGCTACTTCGGTGTCGAAAAACTCAGGTGACTGTATTTCTGGAACGATCATGTGCTCTACCCACCTGAAAACGCGTGGGGCGTTTTGTTGCATTGTATGTAGTCCCACTGGGTCCCGCCCAAGGTGCGCATGCAATGCCCCCATTACCGCATAGTCTGCAGCGCTTGGCTGGCCACCGAGCAAGTAGGGATAAGAAGTAAAGTGGTGCTCAAAAAGTGCCAGCAGAGATAGATATTGCTCTTCAAGTTGTGCCTTAAGTTCCACTGTTGCTTCCGGCAGACCGTGGCTCATCATCCGTTCGGCTATGATGTTTCCATATTTCATTAGCTCGTCGTCATCGCCTTGGGGCCTGAAGGATCGGCCAAAATCCATAGTCACGAATTTAAGATTGTCCTCGAAAACCCAACGATGCATCCACGCAAGACCCAGTAAACCCTCGCAGCCGAACAGTTCCATAAGATGCGTGAAAGCGCGTTGTCGTGGCGTGTTTGGAATCGCGGGTGTGTCGGGAAACCTGACCTCTAAGAAGTCTTGAATAGTGACGCTGTCCTGAAGAACGTCTCCTTGCGGCGTCATGAGCTGGGGAATGCGATGACTGCCCGAAGTTGGGCGGATCTTTTCTCGGAATGCCGGGTCACTTGGCAGTCGCTCTACAAAAGGAATGCCTTTTTTACGCAGGTAAGATCGAGTTTTTGCGGTGTAATAAGATGCGTAAGAGCCATAAAGTGTGTAGGAGGCTGTCATATAGCGGGTCCAGAAACTGTCTTGAGCTATGGTCTCTCACGCAGGGAGGAATATCTACATTTCATGCTAGGATAGGCGGCTGAAATGCAGTGAGAAATTAGCATGATTGAATATTCCACCATCGACCCTTCAAGGGCGCGCAATTACGCTGAAACGGCGGATATTAATGACCTGGATGTGTCGAATTGGCACCTCTACAAAGCTGGCGCGCAATGGCCGTTTTTCGAACGTTTGCGCCGCGATGATCCTGTTCACTATCATGCCGATAGCCGTTATGGGCCCTATTGGTCTATTACCCGTCACGACCATATCAAAGCAATTGATACCGACCATAAACGTTTTTCTTCGGAAAAGAACATCAGCATCGTGGATGGCCCAGCAGACGGAAATTCTTCGAGCTTCATTGCTATGGACTCGCCCAAACATGACCAACAAAGAAAAGTGGTCGCGCCGGTTGTAGGGCCACGGAACCTTGGTGAAATGGAAGCGCTCATTCGTCAACGAGTGATTAGCATTCTGGAATCTTTGCCTCTCGATGAAGAGTTCAACTGGGTTCAACATGTCTCCATTGAGCTCACCACCCAAATGCTGGCGACGTTGTTTGATTTCCCCTTCGAAGATCGAAGCAAGCTGACATTTTGGTCCGATATCGCAACCCTCGGCCCAAAGTCGGGTTTAGTCGACAGTTGGGAAGAAGTAGGCGTAGAGCTGCAGAATTGCCTGAACTGTTTTATGGAACTGTTTGAGCAGCGCAAAGATCCTAAGCATGAAGGTTTTGATATGCTGACCATGCTTGCGCAAGATCCTGTGACGCGTGATATGCCGCCGGAAGAGCTACTCGGAAACGTTATGTTGCTGATCGTCGGCGGCAACGATACAACTCGAAATTCCATTTCAGGTGGTGTCTACGCGTTGAATAAGTTTCCTGAGCAGTACGAAAAGCTGCGCAGTAATCCAGCACTCATCCCCAATATGGTGGCGGAAATTATTCGCTGGCAGACACCTTTATCGCATATGCGTCGTACGGCATTGGAAGATGTCGAATTTCAAGGTAAAACTATAAAGAAAGGCGACAAAGTCGTTATGTGGTATGTCTCTGGCAACAGGGATGAAAATGTTTTCGAAAACCCGGACCACTTCGTGGTAGATCGGCCCAACGCCCGTGCCCACGTATCCTTTGGTTTTGGACTGCACCGGTGCATGGGAAATAGACTTGCTGAAATGCAATTGCGGGTCCTCTGGGAAGAAATTCAGAAGCGCTTTGAGACCATCGAAGTGGTTGGTGAGCCCGTACGTACCTTGTCTAACTTCGTCCAAGGCTATGTAGAACTGCCTGTTCGCGTACACCCACACCTACGCTAGCGGGTGCCAACAAACATTAAATCCGCTCAGGATATACTGGAGCGGATCTTTGGCTATGACAGCTTTCGAGGCTGTCAGGCGGAAGTCATCGACTCAACACTCGCCGGTCTTGATGCGCTTGTTATCATGCCCACAGGTGGCGGTAAGTCGCTGTGTTATCAACTACCCGCACTACTGCTAGATGGCGTTGCCATTGTTGTTTCGCCGTTGATCGCGCTGATGCAAGATCAGGTTCAAGCGCTTGAAGTGCTTGGGGTGCGAGCCGCGTATCTAAATTCTACGCTCTCCAGAGATGCCCAGGTAGATGTGCTCTGCAAACTCCGCGAGGGCGAACTCGATCTACTTTATGTGGCGCCCGAACGATTGTTACAACGCGACACGCTTAACGAGCTAAGTGCCGTTGATGTAAGCCTTATCGCCATAGATGAGGCCCATTGTGTTTCGTCGTGGGGACACGACTTCAGACGTGACTATCTAGAACTGCACCAACTCTCACAGCATTTTCCAAACGTCCCACGGCTTGCATTAACGGCGACGGCTGACGGTAGAACCAGAGAAGACATCATCGCGCGACTGGGTCTGGAAAAGCCCAAAATATTCATAGAAGGGTTTGACCGGCCAAATATATGTTACACCGTACAAGCTAAGTCCGATGCGCGAGGCCAGTTGCTCAAATTTCTGAAAGAAGTTTCCGCAACCCAAGGTGAAGTGGCCGGCATTGTCTATTGTTTGTCGAGGAAGAATGTTGAGGCCGTCGCGGAGTGGCTTCATCTACAAGGCTACAAAGCGTTGCCCTATCACGCGGGCATGGATGGCCTGCTACGCCAAAAAAACCAGCAGCGGTTTCTTAAAGAAGAAGGCGTGATTATTGTAGCAACCATCGCCTTTGGTATGGGTATAGACAAGCCCGATGTGCGATTTGTCGCGCACCTAGATCTGCCAAAAAGTGTCGAAGCTTACTACCAGGAAACTGGGCGGGCTGGTCGCGATGGCATGCCGGCTGAGGCGTGGATGGTTTATGGGTTGGCGGACGTGGTTAGGCTTTCGAGAATGGTTGAAGAGTCTGACGCGAGTGAAGAACACAAGCGTGTAGAGCGAGCTAAGTTGGAAGCACTACTTGGATGGTGCGAAGTCACCACTTGTCGTCGACACCGCTTGTTAGATTACTTTGATGACCAACATACAGATCGAACCAACGGCTGCGGTAACTGCGATGTCTGCCTTACGCCGCCGACAACATGGGATGCCACTGAGGCTGCTCAGATGGCGCTTTCGTGTGTGTTCCGCACCGGGCAGCGGTTTGGTGCAGGTCATGTCATAGACGTGCTGCGCGGACAAGATAATGACAAGGTAGCCCGTTTCAACCACCAGAACTTGTCCACCTTTGGTATAGGCCGCGAGCGGTCCGAAAAGCAGTGGCGATCGGTTTTCCGCCAATTGGTCACCAGAGGTTATCTGCGTGTTGATCACGACCAGTTTGGGGCATTGTGTCTTACCGAGATAACTCGGCCGCTTCTGAAAGGGGAGCAACGGTTGCAATTGCGAGAAGAAACCGCGACTAAACAAACTCGTCGTAAAGTAACTTATACGCTTGAACTAGAAGATGAAGGGCTGATGGATGCGTTAAGGAAATTACGCAAAAGTCTCGCGGATTCTGCTGGTGTTCCACCTTATGTGGTGTTTCATGACGCCACATTGCTAGAAATGGTCCAGACAAGACCAAACTCTTTGCCAGGTTTGTTAGAGCTTGGCGGCGTTGGCCAAGCGAAGCTCGAAAAGTACGGGGAAGCCTTCTTGGCTTGTATTGCGGAAAACGTCTAGTCGAAACTGGAGGGCTGGCTACCAGTCCAGGTCGTCTGGTACTTCGAACTGAGCATAGTACTCATCATCCGCAGAAGGCGCCTGATCACCGTTCGATGGTTTTTTTGAATCGTGGGCAACGATAATCCGTTTGGGATCACGCGTTTCAATTTTCTTGGCGATGTCAGGTAATACGAAATGGTAGACACCGTCGTTGTTGATGACCACCAATTCGCCACGGCTCAATTGCGCTTGCTCTTCTCGACTGACGTATATTTTTTTAATTTTTTTGCCGTGAACAAAATTGTAAGCAACGGCATTTGCGTCTGTTACTTTTGTCCGCTTGTCGTGTTGAACAACCATTTGGCGGATCTCGGCGCGTAGCGCTTTTTGCGCTGATTTTTCGTTACGTTGTTTGGCCAGTGTTTTGTCACGCTGCGCTTTTTCGCTGTTTAACTTACGACTTTTGGCCAATACTGAAGGAGCTTGTCGTACATCGGAATCACCCTCCTTTTTCTTTTTCGGGGTGCGTGTTTGCGCAATCTTCTCAGCGTTATTTCGGCGCTCTGCTTTTTTGGCTTGCGAACTTGTGGCTAAGCCGGCTTTTACGAGTTGGTCGCGAAGGCTTGAACTCATGACTTAAACAAGACCTAAGAACAAGCCGTACAGGCATGCCGAGCCAAGTGCTGTAAACGAGCCTGCGATGCCGGCTTGGCGGAATTTCAAATTCGCATCGACACTCATGCCTATGACATGTGAGGCCCGTGCGATGACAAAAAGTGCGGCCAATACGATAAGCGCGGTTCGCTGGCCACCAGATATTTCCAGTAGCCCAAGAACGATGAGGAACACCGGTACGTACTCGCAAAAATTTCCGTGGGTGCGAATCGCATACAAGAGGCTTAGGTCATCCCCTTCGCCAATGATTACTTCCTTTTTCACTCGCAGGGCAATGACGCGGGCACTGAGCCACACGAACATGAGCCCTAGTAAAGATGCGGTCACTAAAGTGATTGTTAGGCCATTCATAAATAATGTCTTATTGTAGTTATAGTGTAGCGAGAGCCACTTTTATACACTGCTCGATGGGGCCACCACAAGTTTGGCGCGAGGCCTGTTGCGAGGAAATGCAGAAGGACATTCACGAGGAGCTAGAATGATAGCAATCAATGATTCTCAAATCAGCCACTTTGCACAAGAAGGGGTGGTAGTTTTGCGCGACGCCTTGAGTCCGCAACTGGTATCCGAGTGCCTGACGGCTTGGCAGTGGAGTGTTGACCACCCAGGTCCACTGGCCAATGAATTAATTCCCGGCTCTGATGGTGGCTGGCAGGACCTGTGCAACCCTAAGGCACTTGATGCCTATCGAAGTTTGGTCGCAGACGCCCCATTCGCCGATTATGCCCAAGCGCTGTGGCAAAGTAATTCGGTGTGGTTTATGTATGAGCAGGTGTTCCACAAAACGGGTGGTGATGTCGGACGGACCCCATGGCACCAGGATACTTCTTATTTGGCAGTGGGTGGTGCTCACCTCATTGCCTTTTGGGTTTCGTTTGAGACCATTCCCGCAACACAAGGCTTGGAATTTGTGCGTGGTTCTCATCTAGGCCCGTTGTACAACACCACCCGTTTCGATCCGAGTGATGAAACGCTGCCTATATTTGCGGATGCCTCGGTACCAAAATTGCCAGCCATTGAGCAAGACCGCAGTGCCTGGGATATTGTTTCGTACGATATGAATCCTGGAGATGTGATCGCTTTTCATACCTCAACACTGCATGGAGGCGGCAGAGTCAACCAACAAACGCCTGAGCGGCGGACGCTGACGTTACGGTATTTTGGTGACGAGGTGCGTAGTGAGACGAGACCTGGGCAGGCAGGACCATTCTACGGAGAGATTAAAGACCTCACTGCGGGTGAACCGTTTAGGCATCCACGATTCCTGAAGGTTAGATAGACCGGCGAGCAGTTAATACGATGGAGATAGACATGGTTTCACCGAAAAAATTTAAGTTCTGGACAGAGCGAATCCTCTGTCTTTGGATTCTAGCCTTGCCAGTTAGTGCGGCAGAATTACCCACCGCTGCCGCGACTAAACATGGCTTTTCGGAACCGCGGCTAGAGCGAATTGACGATTATATGAATGGCGCTGTTAAACGACAGGAAATGGTCGGAGGTCTTGGCGTAGTGGCCCGCCACGGCAAAGTGGTTTACAACAGCATGTGGGGACAAAGTGATCGTGAAGCAGGCAAGAGCATGCAGACGGATACAATCTTTCGCATCTACTCAATGACCAAACCTATTACCAGTGTGGCGGTGATGATGCTCTATGAAGAAGGCCACTTCGATTTAAACGACCCCATTGGAAAGTACATTCCAGAATTGGCAGATCTTAAGGTTGCCGTTTCAACCACCCGCGGTAACACTTCTGCTGAGTCCGATGGCACTGTAAGCCGAACTTCTGGTGAAGGTGATACGACAGCGCGTGGAGAGGTAAAGGCTCCCCTTCGACAACCGACTGTTCGTGATCTTCTGAAGCACACAGCCGGTTTTAGTTACGGCTTGTTTGGTAACACAGAAATTGACCGGCTCTATCGCGGCGCCGGCTTGCCTTACGCGCACGAGGATTTGCAAGGTTTCGTAGCAGCATTAGGCCAACTACCTTTGCAGTATGAGCCAGGTTCCAGATGGCACTACAGCGTCTCGGTGGATGTCCAAGGTCGATTGATAGAAGCGATAACTGGTATGCGATTCGGTGCGTTTCTAGAGGAAAGGCTTTTCAAGCCGTTAGGCATGAATGACACTTTTTTTGTTATTCCTGAGGAGAAACTTCCTCGCCTTGCGCAACTCTACCAACCTGAGGGCACGCCTGAAGGGCTTATGACTTACCTGGCGCCGGCGCGTTCTAACGATTTGGAAGTGGCGCACATCAGTACCAGCCGCAACTTCATGTCTGGCGCCACATTCGAAAGTGGTGGCGGTGGCTTATTGTCGACCGCGGATGACTACATGCGCTTTGCACAAATGTTGTTGAACGGTGGCGAGCTTGCAGGAGTGAGGATTCTAGGGTCGAAGACGGTGGAGTTTATGTCGCGGGATCATTTAGACGCTGCGCCCTTTGGCAGGCCTGGCGTAGGTTTTGGTCTCGGCTTCGGTGTCGTCCTAGATGTTGGAGCAACGGGTGAACTCGGCTCAGATGGGGAATATAATTGGGGCGGAGCTGCTGGTACACGTTTCTGGATAGACCCCAAAGAAGATATGATTGGCGTTTTTATGGTGCAGAGCCGACCACACCGCACCCAGTTGGCTTCCCGTTTTAAAACATTAGTCTATCAAGCCCTCGAGGACTAGCACTTCACTGCTCTTTGGAGCCACGTAACACTTGTCGGGTCTATTAAAGACATTACAGTCTGACTGGCCGTTTCCAGCAAAACGGCTGCCGTTTTTCTATGGTTGGGTAATCGCTCTGGTATCCACCCTCGGCTTTCTTTTCTCCATACCCGGGCAGACCATGGGCATGGCGGTGTTTGCCGACACCTTCATCGCAGAATTCGGGTTGACGAGGACTCAGCTTTCATTCGCTTACCTTTTGGGCACGCTTGGTAGTGCGCTTATGTTGCAACGAACAGGGCGCTGGTACGACCTGTATGGCGCACGATTGATGATTGTCATATCAGCCTTTGTGCTCGGCGTGACGCTGTTATTCATTAGCGGTATCGCCTCTCTTGCTGATTGGATTCACCAGTTGAGTGGTGTGTCGCTGGTGTTTATTAGCTTTCCTCTCATTTTAGTTGGCTATTTCGGTGTCCGCTTGAGCGGCCAAGGCGTCTTAACCAGCGCCAGTAGAAATGTACTTTTGGTGTGGTTTGAACGTCGACGCGGCATGGTTTCAGGCATTCGTGGTGTGTTCGTCTCGCTTGGTTTTTCCATCGCTCCATTGCTGCTTGCCTTGATGATGGACGCGCTTGGCTGGCAGGGTGCTTTGTGGGCAATGGCGATTGTTGTTGGGGTGGGTTTTGCGGTGATCGCGCTGCTGACAATTCGCGATCATCCGCAAGTTAGCGGGCTAGCTGCAGACGGTGGTAGGTTTGATACGAAAACCCAGGGACACGCCAGCCAAGCTGTTCGGCCTGATCAAACAGTAGCGCAAGTGCGGGGAGATCCGGTGTTTTGGGTGTACTCAGCAGCACTCGCTATGCACGCTTTGTTCGGCACTGCGGTGACGTTCCACATTGTCGCTATTTTTGCCGAGGCAGGAAGAGATCGTTCTGAGGCTTTTGGGTATTTCTTACCGCAAGCTGTGGTTTCTCTTAGTGTCAATTTGTTAGTGAGCACACTCGCGGATCATATTCGGCTCAAACCCGTGCTCGTCGCCATGTTAGCTGCGTTCTTGGTCGGTGCCTATGGGTTGACGCAGCTTGAGACAGAGCTGGGTTACTGGATGCTTGTCACAGGGTTTGGGTGCGGTGGTGGGTTGTGGGGCGTGCTGTCGAATCTTGCCTTTATACGAATGTATGGATCCCTTCACTTGGGTGAAATCAGTGGTCTGAACACCGCTATAACGGTGTTTGCGAGTGCTGTTGGTCCTGTGGCTTTCAGTCTTGCTCAGGATTACTTTGCGACTTTTGAGGCAGCGGCCATTGCTTGTATGGTGGGTCTTGTGTCGTTGCTTGTGGTAGCGGTGGTTGTCCGTCAACCACATGACATTCAGCCGCAATTGAAGCCTTGAGCCACTGATTAATCGTGGCGAGTCGTGTGGGTTTGTGTTGGAATGATGGACGCTTGTTACGATGGACGCTTGTTATGATGCTGGACCAAAAAATGAACTACCTCGCACAGTTCGACGCCCTCAACAAACGTTCTCCGGCTGCTGCGAGTAACTTGTTATTCAGTTGGTTGCAGGACGATGACAAGCGACCTGAACTCCTGCATGAATTGGCTAGGTCTCGCCCCGTACTTAAGTTTCAAACCCGCGCCAGCGGCGGTGGGAAGAAGCAGGATGGGACGGTGAGAATTGGTGTTGACTCTGAAGCTCCGGCTGAGGATGGGCTTCTGAGCCGTAGTGGCCCGCCAGACCTCTCCGTTCCTGTCGATCTCCCTTCTTATGGGGATGTACTTGCCTCCGGGGTTACTTTGAAAGTACCGAAGCCAAACTCTGCCTATCTTCTTACCGGAAGGGCCAACATTGATGATGCCTTGACCGAAATGAGCAACGAGCCTTATTCCGAGATTGGCGAAGGGGATTTTGTTTTAGGTTTAGATGGTGAGACTCACAAAGCGCATCGTGTGACCTTGATGAACACCTTGCAACGCACCGCTCAAAAAGACCCTCATGCACTTATGCGCGAGGTCCATCTGGTTTCTTGGTTGGCCGCTAAGAACGCTTTAGTGTTGCCCAGTAAGAAGGAACGCTTTGACTTGGTTGAGGATGTCGCCGAACAAGGCGCTCTTCGCTTCGTCGCCGGTTTTTTTGGCTTCCCCGACACAGAGCATGCGCGACTTCAGGAAACCATGCGCATGTCCTTGAAGGCCATGATTTACCAGATGTATGGTCGCCATTTTGTCACTGATCCTTCAGCCATACCTCGTGGTCAAGCAGGCATGGCTGTGCTCGCCAAACTTGTCGGCGATTTGTTAGACGAAGCGGGCCAGAATTCGATCGCACTCAGACTCTTTAAGGCTGTTGCCGACGACGTTGGTGCGGTCGATGCGCTGAAGCAGTTGGGTCGCGAATTGATCGAGTTGGAAATGCCGCAAGAGTTTCAAGTGATTGCGGATAAGCTCGCAGCATTTGAGGACAAAGAAAATTGGTCGGTCGATGAATCCAGCGAGCCCATCGCCACAGGTTTGCTCATTGCTGCTGATTACATAGATCAACTCATTAACGTGCCAACAGTGCGAGAACACATTCTTTATGGGCAGACTGGCCTTGATAAGTCTTCGGCCTTAGGCGAGTTCTTAGCGGAGATTGTCGATGAGCGCCAGGAGAGAGACGACCACTTGGTACCGCGAAAAATCATAAGTTCTGAAGATGGTATCACTCGGCCTCGAAAGACTTTAATTGAGCGGTTGGCCCTGGAAGAAACCCAGCAACATGGTATAGACATGGCCACAACTGTTGTCGGCACCATTGCAGGGTTAGTAGGTAACATTACCGCTGGTGTATGCAATACCCTAAATGAGTTGATGAAAAGTCCAGAACGAATGGACCAAGCTCGAGCAGCTGCTGCGCTGCCTGATTCGCTTGATAGTGACAATTTTGTACTGGCCACCAAGGGTGCGGTGGCACTGTGTGACTTTGTTGAGGAAGCGTTGCGGTTGCATCCGCCCGCGGTCTTTATTCCTCGTCGAATGAGCAAAAAACCCCATATCTTCTTTGGTTCGCGGGAGGTTGTTCCATTGGGCGCGGACATCATTATCCCACTGGGCTCTGCGACACGCGATGGTCCTGATAACCCAGATGAATTCGAACTCGGACGACCGAAAAGCGATGGGGCTCATGTTTTTGGCCACGAATCTAGCGATGAGTCGTCGCACAGGTGTCTCGGCGAGTTCATTACGCTACCGCTCATTGCGCACATTGTGCGCCAGGTATTGGCTTTGGATGGCCTGGCCAAAACAATGAGCGATGATGGTGTGACGGAGAATAAGCTCGAGAAAGAGTGGGGATACATATGTAAGTCTTTTCCGCTCACGCACAACAGAGGCGCCAATCTCAAGCAAAGACCGTTGAATGTGGTAATGAAAATTCGCACACCATTTGCGGAGCATGCTGAAGCACTGAAGCTGGTCATTCATCACGGTGCCCCCTTGGTCGAAAATCTGTTGAGGCAATCCAATATTGTGCATTTCGCCAGATTCGTCTTCCTAAATAACGATACAGAACTAGGTCTCTTTACGACTTACGATGGTGATTTTGAAACATACATTCGTTTTTTTGCAGAGGCCGCCGGCCCTGTCTTCGACCTTATTTTTGAACATATAGATCATCCGCCTCCGAGTCCGGTTCGCAACAACCCCACGGCATTCGTTGAGCATATTCGCCTCTATGACGTCGCATCGGCGGGGGGCTATTTTTTCAGCGCTGCGCCTATGGAAGTGGTTGATCATGATTGATCGTGAACAAGCGCAGGATTTTGTGGTTAACGGTAGCGATCACGACTTTGCCCGGCATCTGTTTCTAAGAATCGATGATGTCGCCGAGACTTTGGATCTATTACGCGAGTTGGTCCCCCTTATCGCGCTATGGAATGGGAATGCGGAGAATACCAATCACCCGAAGATTAGTTTCGGCTGCAACGTAGGTGGACTTGTTAAATTAGGCGTGCCGCTGACGTTGCACAGTTACATGGAGAAGACCTCCCCGGCTTTTACTGAAGGTGCCTATGCTCGCGCTGGGCGGCAGCTTGGAGATGCAGGAAAATCTGCTCCAGCCTATTGGGATGATCGCTTCCATCCCGACAATTTGGATATTGTATTGTCGGTTCATGCGCTAGACGAAACCCAGGCTGCAGAGACTTGTGCGAACCTTCGTGAACTCAAAGGTGCGGTAGGACTATCTGGTTGGGATACGCCATTTGATTCTGCTCATTTAACGCAACGCCCAGATCGACGAGAGCACTTTGGCTTTCGTGATGGCATATCGCAACCTAGTATGCGGGGTATGCCGAATGTAGTTGGCGCGCCACCGCACATGATTACTCAGCCTGGCGAATTTATTTTAGGCTACGAAAACGACTGCGGCGAAAATCTTTGGAATTCAACTGATGATAATGAAGCCAGTCGAACAGCCCAGGTCGCATTTTTCCGTAATGGCAGTTTTGCTGCAGTGCGCGTAATGGCGCAGGATGTGCAAGGTTTTAAAGATAACGTTGCTCGTCAGCGCGCTGAACTGCCTGAAGAAGCGCAGGAGGAAATGAGTGATGAGTTTCTCGCCGCAAAAATGTGCGGACGCTGGCAAAACGGTGCGCTGATTAAGCCTGGTGAGTTGTCTGCACCGGAAGAATTGCCAGAGAACCTGAATGACTTTGACTTCAAGGGTGATACGGGTGGTAGTGGTTGCCCATTCAACTCGCACATACGACGCCTGAATGACCGTACGCCAACTGGCCTCGCTATGTCTCGTCGAATGCTCTTGCGAAGAGGTATGCCCTATGGGCCCGAGGTGGGTTTTGAGACCCTTGACGATGATATACAAACAGACACCGAACCTAGAACAGTTGAGCGGGGTTTGTTTGGAGTGTTTGTCTGTGCTGACCTTCAGCATCAATTTGAATACATAATGAAACAGTGGGTGTCGCAATCGGATGACTCTGCAGCTAAGGACCCGCTCATTGGTAACCACCAAAATTCGGCAGCGGCGTTCGAAGTGGTTGGAGAAGATGCGCACGCGACACTAACGGGCTTTCAACCGTTTGTCGTTACCCGGGGCACTTCTTATCTTTTCTATCCCAGTATTCGCGCATTAGGAGAACTGGCCAATCAATGCCGCGGACTTCGTGTCAGCAGTTGGTAAGTTGTTTGTCATAGTGAATTATGTGAAAGCCCAATGAACGAGCCGCCGCTACAATTAGTCCTAGATCGCCGGGGTGGAGAGCTTGTTGTTGAACTGGATCTGCCGGGTGGATTGAGTGCTCGGGATTATGTTGCCGTTACAGACGAACGTCTTGAGGATTTGGTTGAGCAGGCGTGGCGACTGCGGTTGCCGTTGGGTGATACAGAAGCCATAGCACTGCTTGGTGAACTGCTGGCGAACGAGATGTTGCCGCCAGGCGTTGTCGAGCACATTGCCAGTCAAAACAGTGAAGATCTCATTTTGCGGTTGAGCGCAGAACTGATGGATGTTCCCTGGGAGTGGGTTCAGGTTGGCGGGCGGCGTCTTGATGAAATTGTTCACGTCCAACGTCAGTTGATCGTTCGTTCCGCAGACGTTCGAGAACAAGTTGCTCCCATCGACGTCGAAAAATTTGAAGTCCTAATTGTTGTGCAAGAAGAGGCTTACGCCTCGATGGCAAGTGAGTTACAAGCCACTCTAAAAGACCAACTGAACATAAACGTAGCACTACTATCTGTATCGTCCGACTCCCAGAAAAGCTTGAATTTGGCGATGAGCAATCACAATATTTTCCACGTGTTAGGAGGGTATAGTACAAATAGCGAGTTATCGAACCTGTTAGGATTTGGTGTCGACGATACATCTCCTCCTGCGATCCTCCTGACCACGGACTATATTTCTTCTGACGACGTAACTGCAAATTCAGCAAGCACCACCAGTCGATCTGACTGCAATATTGCTGCCTTGCTCGGCGGGGTTGGTGCTTGCATTGAAGACGTTACTCTATCTAAGCCTACAAATGCCAAGCGCTGGTTGCCGCTCTACCGTCGTCTGCTGACTGGTGGTCGGGTTGTAGATGCAATGTCAGAAATTGAAAATAAAAATGAGTCTCATCAACGTCTGTTCGGTGATGGTTTTTTGTCGATTAAAGCTAAGACCGACTCAAGTGCAAGTACCAATATGCACCTCCTGCCTGCAGGTGGAGAACGGCGAGCACTGACCGTTATGTTTTGTGATATCGCCGGTTCAACTGCCATGGCACAGAGCTTAGAGGAAGAAGAACTCAGTCTGGTGTTGCGCGTTTATCACGAAGCTTGTCAGGCATCGATCGACAAATACGGTGGACACGTCCAGCAATATTTGGGTGACGGGGTTTTGGCTTACTTCGGGTATCCCAACTCATTCGAAGATAATGCCGCGCGCGCTGTCAATGCCGCTCTAGAATTAGTCGCTGCACTTAAGACAATGAATGACCGCATTCGGTCGGTTATAAAAAGCCAGGCGAGTGAAGATGTTCTTCACGTACGAGTAGGCATTCACTCGGGTCTTGCGGTAGTAGATGAAATTGGGCGCGACAGCGCCACCGAGCGATTTGCTTTGGGTATTGTTCCAACCACGGCAGCACGATTGCAGGAAGCGGCAGAGAGAGATTCGGTCTTGATCAGCCAATCAACCGAGCGACTTATTCGCGGACAGTTCGAATCTGAATCGAAAGGAGGAATCGCGCTTAAAGGCATTGTTGGGAAAATGCAGGTCCACCAAGTGCACCAAGCCAGTGCGTTTACGACTCGGTTTGAAGTTCAAGTAGATACCGGCTTAACACCTTTTACAGGTCGCGAGAAAGAACTTGCGCGGTTGAGCAAAACGGCTGAAGAAGTAGTAGAAAAAAGTGGTCAGCTGACGCTGATTACTGGCGAAGCTGGGATTGGTAAGAGCCGTTTATTGAGAGAGTTTTCATCGCGTTTGCCAAGTGGCGTACGTCGTGTATTGGTGCGCTGCTCGCCACAACACCAGACAAGCCCCCTTTATCCCATTATCAAGACTTTCCGTACGCTGCTTGGACTCCGCGTTGGGGACTCGGATGCAGTGCATCTCCATAAGCTTGAGCGTATTGCTAAGGCGATGGGGTTAGAGGCGCAAACGGCTGTGCCGTTGTTAGCCAATCTTGTTGGACTCGAGTTGTCTTCAAGGTACCAACAACCTGAGATGCCGCCAGATCAATTGCGCAAACACCTGACCGAGACATTGGCTCAGTGGCTGGTTGGCCTCGCGAAACTAAAACCTATGTGCCTTATCGTTGAGGACTGGCACTGGATCGATGCCTCGTCCACTGACGTATTCGCCGCTGTCGTGAGATCGATGCCCAGTGCCAACCTATTTGTCGTCATTACCTCGAGACCTGGTGCAGATTATGAAAGCTTGATAACCGAGGAATCTCAAGTCCTTGGGTTGGCCCCTTTGTCACAGGACGATGCTTCTTCCATGGTGCACGACCTAGCGGGTGAACGAGGTTTATCACCAATATTGTTGAATCGGTTGTTAGAGGTCAGTGATGGAGTTCCACTGTTCATTGAAGAATCAACCAATATGGTGATGAACGATGTTGGCACCAGCGACGGCATGGAAATTGTTATTCCTGCGACGTTGCAGGATTTGTTAACGACACGACTAGACCAACTAGGTGAAGTTAAAGAGCTTGCTCAGCTTGCGGCGATTTTGGGCCAGTCTTTTTCAGAAGAATTGCTTGCGGCGGTTGCATCTTCGGAGACAAGAATGCTCAAGGTGCAAATCGCGGAGCTGACCGAAAAAGGCATTCTACGAAAAACCTCTGATCAGCTTGGCTACACGTTTAGGCACGCGCTTATTCGTGATGCTGCCTACCAGAGTCTATTGCGACCTGCGCGACAAACCATTCACCTGCGAGCAGCCCGCGCTTTGCAAAATGCTTCCAGCACCCAGCGATCTGAACTAATCGCTCATCACCTTTCTGAGACTGACGAGACAAGAGAGGCGACAGAATACTGGCAAATGGCCGGTCGAGATGCCGTGGCCCGAGGAGCAACTGCTGAGGCAATTAGTCATTTTAAGCGTGGCCTGCAAATATTGGAGAATCTCCCTCGTGACACCGAGGTAGCACGCATAGAACTAAGTATGCAGACGGGACTAGCGGGGCGTCTAGTTGCGACCCAGGGTTATGGGGCAGCTGAAGTAGAAAAAGCCTACAAGCGCTCTCTTAGTCTTGCACGTGAGCTAAAAGATCAGTCGACGATTATGCGTGCGATGTTGGGTTTGGAAGGCTTTTTCCACGTGCAAGCTCGTTTCAAAACTGCTCACAGATTGGCAGACCAGTGCATGGATGTTGCACGAGGGTTGGGCGACCCGGCACGAATATCGACTGTACATTGGACCTCTGGAGAAGTGTTTTTTCACCAAGGTGACTATGTAAACGCTAGGATTCACCTTAGTGCGTGCATTAATGGGTTTGAACGAGAATTTCACCGTGCTACCGCACTACAGAACCCTGCGGTGATGAGTCTTTGCTACTTTTCTTGGATAGAGTACTTGCAAGGGGAGTTTGGTAGCGCGTTGTCGACGGTGGAGCAGGCAGTGGATTTGGCCGAGTCTCTCGACCACCCATTTAGCCGGGGTGTAGCCTACTCCTTTCTGGCAGGCACCTAT
>JBNMMV010000039.1:0-19375 GCA_051270205.1 Limisphaerales bacterium | reverse complement strand
AAGCCCAGGCGAAACGCCTGGTCTTTTTTCTGCGTGCGGCTTGGGTCAAAGCGCAATGTTTAAACCCAGACCAAACGCCTTACGCGATCCCATAATCAATAAATGCCCTTTCCGGACAGACGCTAGCTAGTGTCTGTCCCAAATGTGCAGAACTGGACCGCTCAAGCTGGAAACTGGCTGGAACAACTCATTAGAGGTGTTCGAGCGTTGAGGCCAAACGTTAGCGGAGCGGCCCCGAAGGGGAGCCGAGGACTGTCTGAGTGCCAGCTTTTTTGCGCGTTTTCGCGTAAAAAAGCTGGTCGAGTTCCGCAGGCTAGCTCCGATAGCGTTTGGCCTGCGAGCACTTCTAATGAGTTGTTCCAGCCAGTTTCCAGCTTGTCGAGGTAGTCTCTGTGATTTTTGGGACAGGAACTAGCTAGTGCGTCTATTCCAAGCTTAAGCGTAGACCAGGGTTGCGAGACCCAAAAATACAAAAAAACCAGTGACGTCAGTGATTGTTGTTAGGACAACGCCACCGGCTATAGCCGGATCGATATTCATACGTCTCAAGATACTTGGCAGCAAACTGCCCGCAACGGCTGCAACCACAATGGTAATGATCATGGCCGCGCCAATAACTAGGCCAAGATTCAAGTCTTGGAAGGCGATAGCTGCGGTCACGGCGACTAGACTTGCCCAAAGCAGACCATTTAGAACCGAGATCACAAACTCACGATTCAGTAGCCACATCAGATTGCTCTGGTTAATGTGACCGAGCGCTTCGCCACGTATTACCAAGGTCAACGTCTGAGTGCCTGCAATGCCGCCCATACTAGCGACAATTGGCATGAGGACGGCTAGCGCGACCACTTTGACAATGGTTGCTTCAAACAAGTTGATGACTGCCGCGGCGATGAAGGCGGTGATCAGATTGATGCCGAGCCAAATCGCACGCCGACGCAAAGACTTGTGGATAGGAGCGAAGGTGTCCTCGTCTACACCGAGTCCCGCGGGCCCTAATACTGCTTCCGTTGCGTCCTCGATGATGACGTCGACCACGTCATCGATGGTGATCCGGCCAACGAGCCTGCCCGCTGAATCTACAACCGCTGCAGACACAAGGTCTTGGTCAGAGAAGATTCGCGCGACTTCTGTATCTGGTGCATCCACCTGAATTGCGGGAGCGTCACTGTCCATTACTTCTCGAACTGTCACCGTCGGATCAGAGGTAAGCAGTTTGCTGAACGGCAGCATGCCAACATACTCGTCGCGAGAGTTAACGACAATTAGGGCATCTGTAGTCTCTGGTAGGTCTTTGCGAATTCGCAGGTAGCGAAATACCAGTTCTAAGGCATGTCGCGGACGGATTGTAATGGTATCCGTATTCATCAAGCCACCGGCCGAATCTTCGTCATAAGATAGGACCGCTTCAACGCGAGCGCGATCTCGATGGTCAAGAGAGGCAAGAACTTGATCGGTAATCGATTGCGGCAATTGCTGCAGAATGTCAGCGAAGTCATCTGTGTCGAGATCGTCGGCCACTGCGACAAGTTGGGCTGTGTCCATCTCCTGTAAAAAGGACCCGCGTACATCCTCGTTTAAGTGTTGCAGTGTTTGATTGCGAATCTCTTCGTCGAGCAGGTCCCAAATCACTTGGCGTACTTTGGTAGGGAACGACTCTAGAACATTCGCTACTTCAGGTGGCCGCAGCGATGACAAAAGAATTTTGCTTTCGATGGCCGAAGAAGATTTGAATGAACGAACAACATCATCGATCTTCTGTTGCGTTTGTTCAGTTACGGCAGACATGAGTTAGTCTTCGAGTTCGCCGAATCCGGCTTCGATGAGCATGCGGAGCTGTGCTATTGCGGTATCTTCATCTTCACCGTCGGCGTGGATAACAAGCAGAGAACCTACGGGTGCCCCCAGCAGTAGCAGAGCCATAATACTTTTTGCATCCACTTTCTGATCTTTCCACTCGATTTGAATGTCACTGGCAAACGACTTTGTGGTGTCTACTATTTTTGAAGCTACGCGGGCATGGAGTCCACGTGGGTTTATTAACGTTGCCTCTAGCAGTTGCATTGGTGTCGCCGAGATCAGGTGGTGTGTTGCAGTTTAACGGCTATTGGCTGAGTTCGCGATGACGAACCAGGGTGTTATCTATGCTGTCGGCAAAATGGCTAGCCAATCGCTCAGCCATATAGACACTACGATGTTGCCCGCCGGTACAACCGATGGCCACCGTCATGTAAGTGCGGTAATTGGCTTGAAAGTGAGGAATCCAGGAATCTAAATAACGGCTGATATCGCCGAACATTTGTTCGACCAATTCTTGCCCTGCAAGATAGGTTTGGACCTGTCCATCCAAGCCGGTGAGTTCTCGAAGGCTTATTTCCCAATAAGGGTTTGGCAGACATCGCAAATCGAACACCATGTCTGCATCCACAGGAACGCCTTGTTTGAATCCGAAAGAGCGAAACAAGAGGTTTATGCCGGGACCTGTTTGAGCAATGACTCGGCTCGCAATTGTGTCGCGTAGCGCCTGTGCACTGAGTTGGGTGGTGTCCAAGATCAAATCAGCAACATCTGCCAAGCTTTCGAGGATTTCTGCCTCAGCGTCGATGGCTTGGCGCAAGTCGGTGGTGGCATTTGTTAGTGGATGCCGGCGGCGTGTTTCGGAGAACCTTCTAACCAAAATTGGACTGCGCGCGTCTAGGTAAACGACTTGGCAGTCGACATCCATCCTGTCGATACTGAGTAAGATTTCGGCAAACTTCTCCAGCTCACTTGAGCGCGCGTCTATGCATACGGCTAAGTTGGTGTTTCGGATCGTATGGTGTCGAAGGGTGTTGTGGACGAGAGATTGTAAGAGGCTAACAGGGAAATTATCGATGCAGTTGTAGCCTGCATCTTCGAGGACATTGAGAGCAGTAGATTTGCCTGATCCAGATCGACCGCTAATGACGATGAGTTTCATTGGCGCAGCATTCCGCACATGCTGCTGTGCAAGGCGCTGGGGCTGTCACACGCTCTTAAGGTAGCTCGATTAGGTGCCGAGCTAAGCACTCTTGTCACCTGGCTGAGTGCATTAAGATGAGCTTCATGTTCTTCGTTTGGCACCACTAAGGCGACGAAGATGTCGACCGGTTCGCCATCACTCGCTTCGTGGTCGATGGGCGAAAGTGTCGTTGCGAGACAAATTAGAATATTAGGTACTGCTGCGCGGCAATGCGGTACGGCGACGCCTTCGCCCAGCCCGGTTGAACCGAGACGTTCGCGTCCCATTAGACCGTCGAACAAGACGTCAGCTGCGATGCTGTCGCTGGCGAGCGAATTGGAGATTTCCTGCAGTATCCGCTTTCTGCTAATCGCGCCAACGCGGCAAAGGGTACGCTCTTGCGCGAAGAGCGTTTCAATTGTCATGAATGTGCCTAGTGATGAGCGCTACGATCACCGCTGCCGTGATGGCGGTGCGTGGCTTTTTCCTTGTGCTTAATAAGTTGCCTGTCCATTTTGTCGACCAGTGAATCGATTGCCGCATACATATCTTCTGCATGTGCGTTTGCGAAGAGGTCGCCGCCGGAAAGGTGTGCGGTAGCCTCTGCGTGGTGTTCGAGCTTTTCCACAGAAAGCACGACGTGCACCTGGGTGAGTTGGTCTGAATGGCGTTCAAGTTTTTCGAATTTCTGGTTTATGTAGGTAGTCAGTGATTCAGTTAGATCGACGTGATGTCCTGAAATACTTAGCTGCATATTATTTCCTTAATTCTACCAGTGCAGTGGCGCGGCTGGGCAGGTGGATTGAAGGGATTTTGGCGTAAAGGCGCTAGACAAGCTGCTTACGTTCATTGGACGGGGGGATAGAAAGCGATTCTCTGTATTTAGCAACCGTTCTCCGGGCGACGTTGATATTTTGTTCTTTCAGTATTGCCGCAATCTTGTTGTCGCTCAATGGTTTTTTAGGGTTCTCATCTGCGGTAAGCTTCTGGATTAACGCGCGAATGGCCGTACTGGACACTTCACCACCAGAGGCTGTGCTGACGTGTGAGGAAAAGAAGTACTTCAGTTCGTACACACCTAGCGGTGTTGCCATGTATTTGTGGCTAGTTACCCTCGAAATCGTCGACTCGTGTAAGTCCACGGCTTCAGCGATGTCAGCCAAAATAAGCGGCTTCATAGCCTCTGGGCCGTATTCAAAAAAGCGCCTTTGTACCTCAACGATTCGGCTCGCTACTCTCAACAGAGTGTCATGGCGGGTTTGTAAACTCTTTAGGAACCACCGAGCTTCTTGCAGATTGTCCCGCAGGTAGGCACCGTCCTTGCTGCCCTTCGCATCCTTGGCTAGACCCGCATAGAGGCTATTGATTTGGACTCTTGGGGTTGCATCGTTGTTGAGTTCGACTGTCCAGCGTCCCCCGTCTTTACGCACAATGACATCCGGCACTATATAATCTGCGGGGGCATCCGCGATGGTTGTGCCCGGTCTAGGGTTGAGGGTTTGTATGAGTTGGATTGCGCCAGCAAGTTCGGTGTCGCCAAATTTTGAACGCCTGCGCAGAGTAGTGAAGTCTTTCTTGCCAATCAGGTCTAAGTGCTCTTCGATGAGCACTAACGCTTGATTAACGAAAGGCGTGTCCGCTGGCAGAGACTGTATTTGTAGATAGAGACACTCTTTGAGGTCGCGCGCACCGACGCCGATGGGGTCGAACTCTTGGACCTGACTTAAAATGTTAATGACATCTTCGTGGTCGATATCAAACCCGGCACACTCAGCACTGGCATTGACCACCTGCAAGATATCTTCTGTGGTAGATGTGAGCATGCCGTTGGTGTCTATGGCATCAATGATTAGGGTGGCAATGAAGTTGTCGGACGCAGCCATAGGTGTGAGATTAAGTTGCCATAGAAGGTGGTCGATTAAGGTCTCGGCAGCCGATTGGTTGGCAAGCGGGTCGTAGTCACCCTCGAAGGTATTAGCACTGCTGTTTGGATACACGTCATCCCATTGGGTATCAACGGGCAAATCTTCGGCGATATTAGATTCGAGTTGATCGCTGACTTCGGCATCGGTTTTTTCTTCTGCTCGAACGGTTAACTGGGCATCCATTAGCGCTTGGACGTCTTCGTGATTGTGATCCGTTATTTCTGTCTCAAGTCCGTCCTCGGACAGTTCGAGCATAGGATTGGTTTCCAACGCCTCCTGGATTTCCGCTTGAAGGTCTAGCGCAGAAAGCTGCAACAGGCGTATTGCCTGTTGAAGTTGGGGGGTCATGGTCAGTTGCTGACCAAGCTTTAACGCCAGGGTTTGTTTCATACAAACTTAGCTCGATGTCCTTTCTCTGCCTGTTTTTCACCCCATTGTCGGGGCATTCCAAAACTATGCCAATTTAGCATGGCTAAGAGAAATATAGGCTGTATTTAGGGGTTCGAAAGGAGAAGTTGCGACGAAAATCACTTTTGACCTGCTTTTGTCCCACATTAGTCAAGCTAGGGCGCTAGATCGCGAATGATTCGCCCAAATAAACCTGACGGACGGTGTCGTTTGCGAGCACCTCTTGAGGTTTTCCGGCAGCGATAATTTGCCCTTCGTGAACAATGTAGGCTCGGTCACAGATGTCTAGCGTGTCCTTGACGTTATGGTCAGTAATTAGCACGCCAATGCCGCGGTTCTTCAAGTCGATTATCTCGCTCTTAATGTCACCGACCGAGATCGGATCTACGCCAGCGAAGGGTTCGTCCAGCAAAATGAAGCAGGGTTCGCTGGCTAATGCGCGGGCAATTTCAAGGCGTCGTCGCTCGCCTCCGGACAGGCTTTGCCCCAAACTCTTACGCACCCCGGTAAGATGAAACTCCTCAAGCAGGTTTTCCATCAGTTTATTGTGATCAGCGCGTTTGAGGTCGCTTCGCAATTCAATAACTGCGCGTAGATTGTCTTCGGTTGATAGTGTGCGGAAAACACTGGCCTCCTGAGGCAGGTAGCCGATCCCAAGCTTAGCCCGCACATGAACGGCTGCCTGGGTGAGATCTTGGTCATCGATGAAGATGCTGCCGGAATCCGCCTTAATGAGCCCTGCGACCATGTAAAAACAAGTGGTTTTACCTGCACCGTTTGGTCCTAAAAGTCCGACAATTTCGCCGGTGTTCACTTCCAGAGAAACGTTCTCAACAGCAACTTTTGAAGCGTAAGCTTTGCGCAGTGAACTTGCTTTAAGCGAGCGAGACGTCACCGGTTAGCGATTGGGTGAATCTGTGGGTTTGGATTTAGTGCCTGTTGGGTCGAGCTGCATTCTGACACGCCCCTTTGTTCCTTTTTCTCCGCCGGCGCTGGCGTCCACACGGCCCTTAACAATGTCGTAGCGAATAGATTCGCCACTTAATTTATTGCCTTTTTGTTTGAGCGCCGCATGTCCTCGTAGGTAAATTCGTTCCTCGGAGGTGTGATAGATAATGGCATCGGCGTGGGCTTCGACTTCGCCTTGGTCGTCGTCTAGTTGTTGTCTGTATTGGGCGGGGCTTCCCAGGGTGGTAATACGCTCGACCTGGTCACCGCTAATCTTTACCACCATGCGCTCGCCAAATACACGCAGGCTACCTTGTACCACTTCTACTGCCCCGGTGTAGACGATGGTTTCATTCGCTTGGTCAATTTCGGCATCGTCGCCTTCAATGTGAATAGGCTGACTGGCATCGTCCGTTAAGCTCCAAGTGAATGGGCATACGAAACAAATTATGAGAAGCGAGAATCTAACTTTTCTTAAATTGTTGAGGTAAAACAATGGTATGGACCCTTTGAGTATCGCTGGATATCAGCGTAAGTACGCCAGTCTCCAAGTCTGCTGTCATGCCGGCCGCCGTCGTACGGCCCACTTGAGTATCGATAGTAACATTTTGCTGAGTCTGCGCGTATTGTCGATCTGGATATAGGTAGAAAGAATCAGAGCGTAAAGTGACCAAACCATTTACGGGATGGCGTTGCAGCATTTGCACCTTGTCGGTTAAAAAAACCACCTCTTCTTGCACATCGGTCGCACTCGTCGATTGACGAATAAACCCCTCCAGAGATTGGATATCCCAGGGAGGCTGGTTCTCCGAGCGAAGGTGTAGGCGTGGTATCTCCATGCGGGTGAGGCGTTCCGTATCATACTGTTCTATGGCCTGTGCGTTTAGCCGATAGTGCAGTCGACCATCTTCATGCAACTGGTTGAACTGAATATTGCGCCCGTACATGTCAGGATTATTTCGTTCGATTGTGGTCGTACCGGTAGCGGCTTCGACTTCTGGGTCGCGCTGTAGTGATAAGCCAGCGAACGCGATAAGCGAAATGGCGGCAAGCGAGTAGAGAAAGCGGTTTTTTAAAAAGGCCACTTGTCTTGAGCCATGAGTACGGCTTGTGCGATTTCTACAGCAACACCCTCGCCTCCAGGGCGCTTGGTGACCATATCAGCTCGCTTGATGGCCTCGGGGTGACCATTGGGGACGGAGATAAATACGCTCACACCAGCATGGTCCGCTAGCTGAAGGTCTTGAATGTCATCCCCCACAGCCGCCAAGTTGCTTCCAGGGAAGCCCTGTTCGATTAAGGACTCCAAGGCTACCGACTTGGAACTGGCGCCCTGTATTACATGCTTGATGCCCAGCTCTCTCATACGCCTAGCCACCATAGGTGAACGCCGGCCAGTAATAATGGCAATGTCGATGCCGTGTTCCATGAGTAGTTTTAGGCTGGCACCATCTTGAACGTGGAATTGCTTTAGCTCGTGTCCATCGTCCGTGTAGGTGATGCGCCCATCCGTTAATACACCGTCGACATCGAAGATGATGCCGCTGACTTTCTCAAGATTCTCAAGATTCATGCCTGTTGCACAAGTAAGGCGTTGTAGCCGATCCAGGCGAGGAGCATCACTGCGCCTTCGAATCGGGTGATCACGGCTCGAGAGTTTATGCCATATGCAAACAGAGCAAGCATTAGGGTCAGTGCCAGCATCATGCCGCAATCGCGCCAGAGTGCAGCGAAATCGATAGTCGTTTCAGAAACAAGTCCGGGTATTGCCAGCACTGCCAGAATATTGAGGATGTTGGAACCAACGACATTGCCAATGGCGATGTCCGGGTGGCCTTTTAGCGCCGACCCAATAGTGGCCGCGAGTTCCGGCAGGCTGGTGCCTACTGCAACGATCGTCAGTCCAATAATCATGTCAGAAACGCCGAGTTCTTCCGCGATTGAAGTTGCAGCGTAGACCAGGATTTGGGCAGATATGAGCAGCACGATGAGGCCTAAACCCAACCAAGCACTGGCTTGCAATGAGGTCATATCAGGTAACTCGTCAAGTTCCTCCTGCATTGATACAGAGAGTTCTTGGTCGGAATTTTTCTGGCCTTTCACCAGTCTATAAAGAATGGCTGAAAGGCCGAACAACAAAATCACACCGTCGATGAATGACAAGTGCCGGTCGAATAGTAAAGCAATGGCGAGAAATGTAGCGCCCAACAACCAAGGCAGTTCAGCCTTGCGAACAGGCGCTGAAAAAGGCAACGGCGCCACTAAGGCGGTGATGCCCAATACAAGGCCTATGTTGGCAATATTCGAGCCTATTGCGTTACCGACCGCCAGCAGTGGATTGCCATCTATCGCGGCGAAGACTGCAACTAGCATTTCTGGGAGTGAGGTGCCGACGCTGACCACGGTCAGGCCGATCAACATTTTTGAAATCCCTAAGTTCGTAGCCGTCGCGGCTGCGCCCGAAAGGAAGCGATCGGCGCTCCAGACAAGGGCAATAAAGCCTACGATGAGAAGGAGGAGGGGAACCCACATTAGATATATATGGTCAATAGAGTTGTTGTGTTACTAAGATACACACTTTAAACCTAGATGGTAGCGCCGCCAACTTTGTATTCCAGCCTTAATTATGGTTGGACCAGTGCTTTGTGGCACGAATAGAGGGGGTGGGCGTTGGGTAATAGAGGGGGTGGGCGTTGGGTAATAGAGAGATAGAGCGATGCTATACTTGAGCGCTGCCTGTATAAACCGGCACTTATTGGAGAAGTATGTCGAGTAACTTGATAGAAATTCGCGGTTTAACCTTTAAAAGAGGCGCGCGAATTATTTTCGACAACATAGATTTGCAATTTGGTCGTGGTCAGATCACTGGTGTCATGGGTCCAAGTGGCACGGGTAAGACCACCTTGCTTCGCCTTATTGGCGGCCAGATACGGCCTGACTCAGGCGAAATTTGGGTTGATGGGCAAAATGTCGCAACCATGGGCCGCAAGGCGTTGTTTGCGATGCGTAAAAACATTGGTATGTTGTTTCAAAGCTCAGCGCTGTATACGGACCTTACTGTTTTTGAAAACGTTGCCTTTCCCATGCGCGTACACACGCCGTTAGGCGATGACACAATTCGTGATCTAGTGTTGATGAAGCTGAATGCGGTGGGCTTGCGTGGTGCGCGAGACCTGATGCCGCAGGAGCTTTCGGGTGGCATGGCGCGTCGGGTTGCCTTGGCTCGCGCCATTGCACTAGACCCGCAGCTACTCATGTATGATGAGCCGTTTACTGGCCAAGACCCAATTGCGATGGGGGTACTTGTGACACTAATTAAGTCCCTCAACCAAGCATTAGACACTACCAGCATTGTTGTGTCGCATGACATTCATGAGACAGTAGGGATTGCAGACCAGATCTACATCATTGCCGATGGCAATGTTATTGGGCATGGAAGTCCCGAGGAACTACGTACGTCTACATCGGAGCGGGTTCGACAGTTTATGCACGGAGAGCCAGACGGTCCCGTTCCCTTCCATTACCCAGCTGACGACTATTTGTTTGACGTTTTGGCCGGATCCTAAGGACTACAGTTGTTCATCATTCGACAATTAGGAATCCGCTTTCTCGCATTTGTGGCGACCGTGGGGCGGGCCACACTACTGCTGGTTTATGCACTTAAAGGTTTGCCACGCTGGCAGGATGTGGCTTTGCTTATTAAACAAATCTACAACGTCGGATACCTCTCGTTGGTAATAATTGTGCTATCAGCTTTTTCCATTGGTGCGGTTCTGGCACTACAATTTTTTACCCAGTTAGCTCGGTTTGGCGCCCAAGAGGCGGTGGGTGTGGGGCTTGCCCTGGTGGTATTGCGTGAATTAGGACCTGTGGTGACGGCGCTATTGTTTGCTGGACGCGCGGGATCTGCGCTGACCGCGGAAATTGGCTTGATGAAGACAACCGAGCAATTAGCCAGCATGGAAATGATGGGTGTCGATCCGCTTAGGCGCATTGTCGCGCCACGAATATGGGCTGGTTTAATTAGCGTGCCTATTTTGACGCTGATATTTAATACCGTTGCAATCTATGGTGGATTGGTAGTCGCCGTGGAATGGCTGGGCGCAGATGCCGGCGGGTTTTGGTCTGGTATGCAGGACGTCGTGAATTTATGGGACGACCTCGGTAAGGGCATGGTGAAGAGTGCGGTGTTCGCGCTACTCATAACCTGGGTGGCTGTTTTTCAAGGCTATGACTCTGAACCGACTGCAGAAGGCATGGCGCTGTCCACCACCCGAACAGTGGTTGTCAGTTCCGTTTTAATTTTAGCTACTGATTTTATTTTGACGTTAGTCATGTATGGAGATTTCTAATGCGTAGCCGCACCATTGAATTGAGTGTTGGATTTTTTGTTTTGGCTGGCTTTCTGGGGTTGCTGTTTCTGGCAGTCGAGGTCAGTGGCGTGAAAACCGCCTCCTCCGACGAGGGATACATTGTGAGAGCGACCTTTGACGATGTTGCAGGATTGCGAGTACGCGGCAAGGTCTCCATGGCTGGGGTCACCATTGGCCGGGTCACTGATATCTCTGTGGACATGGAGTTGGGTAGCGCTATCGTTGACATGGAAATTTTTGGCCAACCTGGTGGTCTAACGACAGATACAGCAGCAAAAATCTTGACGGAAGGCATTCTGGGCGCCCGATATGTCAGTCTTATGCCCGGTTCCGATGAGGAGAAACTCAGCAGTGGGGATGAAATCACAGATACGCAGGGTGCATTGGTGTTAGAAAACCTGATTGGTGAATTTGTTACGAATCTTGGAGAGTCCTAATGTTCTGGTCACGAATGCTATTCTTGAGTGCGCTTGTCTTATGGGGCGGAATTGCAAGCGGACAAACGAGTACCGAAACAGCATCGAATGAAGCGCGCGCCATTGCGAGAATGCATGCCGCCAATCAATCGGAGACTGCAGAAGCTGCTGTGGAAATTGCATCTGAAGAAATTATGGCTTTGATTCGTCGCGGCCAAGTCTATGCCAAAGACGACCCCGATCGTTTTTTCACAGAAGTTGAACAGCTACTGCAACCGGTGGTTGATTTTCCACGTTTTGCAAGATCAGTTATGGGTGTGTGGTACAAACGGGCCAATGACGAGCAACGGCAAAGGTTTGCAGAATCCTTCAAGTGGACGTTGGTCCGCTCGTATGCTTTAGCGCTCACTGAATTTTATGACGGACAGGTTCGCGTGCTGCCTAATCGCCGCGAAAGTAAGAATCCGAACCGCGCAACTGTCAACATGGAAATAACCTATAGAGATAAACCCTATAGTGTTGTCTACGCTATGGAACGACGCGGACAGAAATGGGGTTTGGTTAATATTGTCATCGAAGGGATTAATTTACGTCTCAACTATCGATCTCAATTCGACAGTGCGATGAAAGGGCCCAAGTTTGGGCGAGATCTAGAGACCGTACTGCAGGCGTGGTCCAATGTGATCGTGCCTGATTCGGAGTAAAATTCGTGCCCGCAAATTTATCGGAAAACTTTTGCCTGACCGGTGACGAGGTCAGCTTTGAGCAAGCTGAATCCTTGAAAACCACGGGAGATAGAATGATCTCGGGCCAGACAACGGCGATCCGAATGGATTTGGGTGAGCTTGATCGTGCAAATACTCTCACCGTATCGCTGTTGACCCATTGGTTTCGCACGGCTCAACAGCAGAATAAATCTATTGTTTTTGTGAATCTTTCTCAGGAATTGCGTAACATTATTGACTTCTCCGGGTTGAACCAAGTATTGCTGGCCGACTGACGGTCGCGTTGGGTAAACGACCCACAACTGAATTCCAGGAAAAATATGCGAGACGAATTGACTGCGAAAATAACCCAAGACATTCCGGGCGCTGATGTCGATGTGCAATTGGATGGCAATCGAGCGATGATTATTGTCACCAGTGATGCGTTTGTTGGTATGTCACGTGTCAAACAACAACAGACTGTATACGCTTCCATTGACGCCTATATCTCCGATGGCCGGTTACACGCTGTGACAATTAAAGCGCAAATCCCCAATGGATAAACTTCAGATTACTGGCGGTACCCCGCTGCACGGAAAGTTAAAAGTATCTGGCGCTAAAAATTCTACGTTGCCAATCTTAGCTGGAACGTTGTTAAGTGATGGGCCAGTTAGCGTTGGCAATGCCCCACATCTACACGACGTCACCACTATGATCGAATTGTTGGCGACGCTGGGTGCAGACGTTGTTATCGATGAGAAGATGAATGTCGAAGTGACCTCGAACACCCTTAAACAGTTGCGAGCACCCTACGAATTAGTAAAGACGATGCGGGCGTCGTTTTTGGTGCTAGGGCCGTTGGTGGCGAAATATGGGGCTGCGGAAGTGTCATTGCCAGGTGGCTGCGCCATTGGCTCGCGTCCGGTCGATCAGCATCTGAAAGGCTTAGAAGCCTTGGGGGCTGAGGTTCAGGTGGAAGACGGGTACGTGAAAGCCCAGGCACCTCGTGGTTTATCTGGTGCCGATATTTATATGGATTTGGTCACGGTTGGCGGCACCGAAAATCTCATGATGGCGGCCTGTCTGGCCAAAGGCACGACGCGACTGTTCAATTGTGCGTGCGAGCCTGAAATTGTCGACCTAGGCAATTTTCTGAATACCCTGGGCGCGAAAGTGAGTGGGCACGGCACCGCGACCATTCAAATTGAAGGCGTTGATGGCATGCATGGTGGTCAACATGAAGTGATGCCCGACCGTGTCGAGGCGGGAACCTATCTAATCGCCGCAGCTGCGACCGGTGGCTCGATTGAGCTTAGGAATGCCGGACCAGAAAATTTGGGATCGGTACTCGAAAAGTTGCAGCAGACAGGTGCTGTGTTGGAGACGGGAGATGATTGGGTGAGCCTTGATATGCAAGGTAAACGGCCACTCGCTGTGGACATCGAAACCTCTCCCTATCCAGGCTTCCCGACCGATATGCAGGCTCAGTTTATGGCGTTGAACACGATTGCCGAAGGTACTTCGACGATTCGTGAGAACATTTTCGAAAATCGATTCATGCATGTGCAGGAAATGAACCGCCTTGGTGCGAACATTGAATTGCACGGCAACTCGCTGGCTGTTGTAACCGGTGTAAAAGGGCTTACTGCCGCGCCTGTTATGGCCACAGATCTGCGCGCATCCTCGAGCTTGGTGATCGCGGCACTTTGTGCCGAAGGGACGACCACCATAGAGCGCATTTATCACATCGATCGAGGCTACGAAACTATCGAGGAAAAACTCAAGCAATTGGGCGGATGTGTCCAACGAATCCGCTAAATCTTATGCTAACCCTATAGACCCCGGCTGGTGTCTTTTCTCAGTCCACTGTAGGATGCCGGCCTTCAATTACAAGGCGCGGCCGCTAAAATGAAGCACGTATGGGCTTAGTAATCGCATTAAACAAAGGACGAATTTTCAAAGAGTGTCTACCACTTTTGGACGCTTGTGGAATCGCTTTGTCTGAAGATCCCAGTAAGTCGCGCAAATTAATATTTTCAAGTGTGAGTGGTGGGCATCAGTTTATTATTACTCGCTCAGCCGACGTACTGACCTATGTAGAACATGGAGTGGCAGACGTTGGTATCACAGGTAAAGACACGATCTTGGAATTCGGTGCCGCCATGGGTTTCTATGAAACCTTGGATCTCAATATTGGTAAATGCCGGATGATGACGGCGTCTCCTGTAGGCTCAGAAGAGCCTCAAGGCGTGCTGCGGGTGGCGAGTAAATTTGTAAATATCGCGCGCAATCACTACCAAGGAAAAGGTCGGCAGGTTTCGCTTATCAAGCTATCCGGGGCTATGGAAATTGCTCCGCTGTTAGGCTTGGCGGACTGTATTGTGGACATTGTCGATACTGGCAATACGCTAAAAGCCAATGGCCTAGAAGCCAATGAAACCATTAGTGAGATCAGCACTCGCATGATCGTAAACCGTGCATCCATGAAAACTAAATTTGACCAAGTACAGAAGTTGACTAGAGATCTAGCTGCAGTCGTAGGCGATATGTCGTGAGCGTGCGGCAGCTTGATAGCGCTGACGCCGATTTCACCCAGCAACTCGACGGGCTACTGGCTTGGGACCTCTCTACTGAGGGTGATGTAGATCAAGTAGTGCGCAAGGTAATCAGTGAGGTTCAGGCCCAAGGCGATGCGGCGATACTTTCGCTCACTGAAAAATTTGACCACCTAACAGCCTCGACCGTGCTGGAACTTGAGATTTCACAAGACGAAATGCGCACGGCATTTGAGCGAATCGATGCCGAAGAGCGTATCGCCTTGGAGCGAGCGGCGCAGCGGATTCGTGACTATCACCAACACCAAGTGCAATCCTCCTGGTCGTTTACCGATGAATTTGGCAATCAACTAGGTCAGCGAGTTCAACCGCTAGAACGAGTTGGTGTCTATGTTCCGGGTGGTCAGGCGAGCTATCCAAGTTCCGTGCTCATGACATTGATTCCAGCCAAAGTTGCAGGGGTTGAGGAGCTTATCGTAACTGTCCCGACGCCTTCTGGGATACGCAATGACATGGTGTTGGCAGCTTTGTTTGTTGCTGGTGCGGATCGAGCATTCACCATTGGCGGTGCTCAAGCTGTGGCGGCACTTGCCTACGGAACTGAGACCATCCCTAAAGTAGACAAAATAGTGGGACCAGGCGGTGCATTTGTGGCCGCAGCTAAACGTTTGGTGTTTGGTCAGGTAGGAATTGATCTCATTGCTGGTCCCAGCGAGATCTGCGTGGTTGCAGATCAGACAGCCAATGCTGAATGGATAGTCTGGGATCTTTTTTCGCAAGCTGAGCATGATGCTGATGCTCAGGCGATCTTGGTCTCTGCCGATCAGGATATATTGGACCAAGTCGATAAACTTATTACGAATCTGCTCCCTCAGCTGTCCAGACGAGAAATTGCAGGTGCTTCGTTGGCCGCTCGCGGCGCGCTAATTAAAGTCGCCGATATCGATGAGGCGCTTGAGGTTGTGAATCGAATTGCGCCTGAACACTTAGAGCTGCACATTGAAGATGCGGAAACTCGAATGGGATCTGTGAAACACGCCGGAGCGATTTTTTGCGGTAACTATTCGGGGGAGAGTTTTGGTGACTATGTTGCCGGTCCGTCTCATGTACTACCTACCTTCGGTACAGCGCGTTTTGCATCTCCATTAGGTGTCTACGACTTCCAGAAACGCAGCTCGGTGATACAACTCACAGCAGAGGGTGCCGCTAACCTGGCCGACATTGTAGTGCCACTTGCGACCAGCGAAGGATTAGAAGCCCACGCTCGTGCCGCCAGCCTGCGTGCTGCCCAACCGAAATCAGAAAAGCCCTAGCCGCTTAGTTGAAATAGGGTCTGACCCTACCGATAACTTACAATGATGCAGGTTGATGTGGGCTAGTTTCTCGGCGGTAGTTCACCGGCGATAGCCGTTGCGCGAAACCGCTGATTGCCCCGAAGAACCTCTAGGTCCAACTCACTACCGGGCTCGGTGTTGGCAATTTCATCGGTCACATCGGCAGGGGTGCTGGCCCTTAGTTGGTTTACAGACAACAATACATCGCCGGGTCGAATGCCGGCTTGAAATGCGGGTCCACCTGCGGCGACAACGTTGACGACAAGACCTCCGATTTGGATATTGTCGAAATTTGGTGCCAATTCCACACCTAGCCAGCCACGAATTACGCGACCCTGATTGACGATCTGACTTAGGACATCTGCGGCGATATAGGCTGGAATGGCGAAACCGATGCCTTCACTGCCACCAGACTGAGAGACGATCATGGTGTTAATTCCCAACAGATGCCCTCGATAGTCGACCAGCGCCCCTCCGGAGTTACCTGGACTGATTGCTGCGTCGGTCTGAATGAAATCATCGTAGGGTCGATCATCAGTAATCGCGGCCCGCGAGAAAGCCGAAATAATGCCTTGAGAAACACTGTGCCCAAGACCAAAAGGGTTGCCGATGGCGAGGGCGATATCGCCGACCTGTCCGGGCGAGCTTGATACCGGTATGACAGGTAAATCTTCGGCCGTGACTTGTATCACGGCGAGGTCAGTGTGTGGGTCTGTGCCTATGAGTGATGCTTCAGCGATTTGGCCGTTGGCAAACATCACCAAAATTTCATCAGCGCCTTTAACGACGTGTTCGTTGGTGACGATGTAACCATCGGCCTGCAAGATGACCCCGGAGCCCAGTGATCTTTGGACTTGTGCGTTGTTACCGAAGCGCTGGCAGAGCTGTTTGTAGAAGCGGCAGATCGGATTGGCATGGCGAATGGTGCGCGTGTGAATATTCACAACCGCGGGAGCGGCAAGTTCTACGGCGCTGGCATAGCCGGGTTTTGTTTCGCCTGTCGAGTTAAAAAGTATGATTCCAATGCCAAGTAGGGCACCAATCAATGCCGGGATCATTATAAAACGAGTAAGTTGAGACATAGTTTCCTAATCTTTCGGTTTGCGTTGTGAGTTATCTCTCGCTACAGTCCGGCGCCGTGTTACCTTCTCAACGATATTCCGCCAAACTCCAAGCAGGAGAGTTTCAGGAAGACTTAGCCCAAGCGCAAGTCATCGCGTTGCTCGACGACCTTTTTTTACAACTCTCAGCCAAAAATCACCCTCAACACCCTCGAGGGGTAGTTGCGTCCTTCGTTGCGCGATTCAAGCCTAGCGAGCCTACTACCGGTCTCTATGTTTGGGGTGGAGTAGGTCGCGGCAAGACCATGTTAATGGACCTTTTCTTTGAGTGTTTGGCGCCTGAACGAAGGATGCGCATGCACTTTCACCGTTTTATGCGGCGTGTTCATCGCGGGCTGATTCGCTGGTCTGGGACACCCAACCCACTTCAAAAAGTCGCCGCAGAGATAGCTGAAGAGGCGGATGTTCTTTGTTTCGATGAGTTTTTTGTGTCGGATATTGGCGATGCCATGATTTTGTCAGAAGTGCTGGTTTCGCTCTTTGAGCATGGTGTGACGTTGGTTGCGACCTCCAACGTAGAACCCCGCAACTTGTACGAGAATGGCCTGCAACGACAGCGCTTCTTGCCTGCCATAGACCTGCTTTATGCTCGTTGCACCGTGCATCACGTCGAGGAAGGCTTAGATTTTCGGCTGCGAGCGCTGGAACAGGCGGAAATCTACCATTTTCCACTGGACCAGGGTGCAGAATTGAGCCTACAGAAGAGTTTTGCCGCCCTCGCTCCAGGCGAGCCACATGAGAATGTTGCTTTGACGATTGAGGGCCGTGAAATTCTTGCTCGACGCGTGACGGATGATGTGGTGTGGTTCGAGTTCAGTGAGTTGTGCGAAGGCCCACGATCACAGAATGACTATATCGAAATAGCCATGGAGTACCACGCCGTGCTATTGAGTAATATTCCGCTGCTGACAGAGCAGAAAGAAAATGCGGCGCGACGGTTTATAAGCCTGGTAGATGAGTTTTATGATCATGGCGTGAAGTTGATCATTAGTGCCGACGCGTCGATACGGGAGCTTTATCAGGGGCAGAAGCTGCGTTTTGAATTTGAGCGGACCGAGAGCCGCCTGCTTGAGATGCAATCTCACGACTATTTGAGCATTTCCCATCTGGTAGACACAGAACACTAGGCCAACTTTAGTGTTGTAAAGACCGAATTGCTCCTCTATCATTCGCGCTCCCAAAAATTGGGTATCTGCGTGCACCATTTCTATTGGACGTGGGGAAACGAAAAGCGAAAAAGTACTAAGAAAAGAACGAAATAGACACGAGCTGACCAGGTAGATAGGGCGCTAGAAATGAAAACTGTAAGTATGCGTGACCAAGATGTAGAACGGTCATGGTGGGTAATCGACGCGGACAATGTCACGCTAGGTCGCATGGCGACTGAGATCGCGCGGCGATTGCGCGGCAAGCACAAGCCTGAGTACACTCCGCACGTGGATACTGGAGACTACATCATTGTGGTTAACGCCGAGAAAGTGCGCGTTACCGGTAAGAAAGAGACTGACAAAGTCTATTGGCGTCACAGTGAATATCCTGGTGGCATCAAAGGCACCAATGTTGCTGATATGCGCGCCACTCACCCTGAGCGCATCGTTGAGATTGCCGTGAAAGGAATGCTCCCCAAAGGACCTTTGGGCCGAGCAATGTACAGAAAATTAAAAGTATACGCGGGCGCTGAACATCCCCATACCGCTCAGCAACCCAAGTCACTGGAGCTGTCTGCATGACCGACTACAACTATGGTACTGGCCGTCGCAAAACTTCTGCGGCACGAGTTTATTTGTCATCAGGCAAAGGCCAGATTACTGTCAACGCTCAGCCACTGGATGATTTTTTTGGCCGGCAGACTTCACGCATGGTTGTTCGACAGCCTTTAGAAGTTGCTGAGTTAACCGACAAATTGGATGTCAAAGTAAGTGTGCGCGGTGGTGGAAGCTCAGGACAAGCCGGTGCTATCCGCCACGGTATAGCCAGAGCTTTGGTTGAGTACGATGAAACTTTGCGTCCGTCAATGCGAGCCGCGGGATTCTTGACTCGTGACGCACGTGAAGTCGAGCGTAAGAAAGTGGGCCTGCGCAAAGCGCGTAAGCGTCCTCAGTTCTCCAAGCGCTAGAAACAACACGCCGAGCCACGCGTTTCGTTCACACGACTCAGTGTGGCTATGGTACAATTTCGCGGTTTGCAGCCTAATTGTTCAATGTTGTCTATCATCAAACTAATAGGCCGTAAAAGAAGTGTTTCGTTGATTCTCCGAGTGAGTCGACGAAGCTTGTTTGAGTCCTCAGTAGATCTATAAACAGTGTTTAGATTTAGAAATTAGATAGATAATAGATGGTTAATAGCTAGATATTAGTTAAAGGGAGCACAGTGCGTTGAGCAATGGCGATGCAAGTCATGAGGCCCCAGCATTGGATGGTCAAGAAAAGGGTCAAGAAAAGGGTCATGAAAAGGGTCCAGAAGAAAACAGCCCCTCCGGAGTTAATAAAGACCGGCGCTATTTTTTGATCGGCGCAACCTCCGCTGTTGCAGGTGTAGGCGTAGTAGGAGCGGCGGTACCTTTCGTTCAATATTGGAATCCGAGTGCCAAGGCGCGCGCGCTAGGCGCGCC
>JBNMMV010000038.1:0-19384 GCA_051270205.1 Limisphaerales bacterium | reverse complement strand
GGAAGGTTCCACGTGAAACAATCCCCAATCCATATAACTCCGGCGCAAACCGGGCGCGTCAAACACCAGGTCCGCCGCATTGGGTAGTAATATTTGAGTAGGTAGAAGCCTTGCTAGATCACTGACCCTGGCGGTAGCCTCACCGTCCACTTTAATCCGCGTATCGCCTTTGGTGCTTTTCGCGAGCGCAAGTGTATGGGCCAGCACCCCGGTTGTTTCTCCCCGAAGAACAAATTCATCAGAAACACCCCTAGATATTAAACTATCGCCGCTACCCGAGCGGAAAGAACGGCCACGCGAAAGAGTATAAATCGCTTCCAATAGTGCGGTTTTGCCTGCGCCATTTTGACCGTAAAGATAATTAAAACCCGCACCGAGCGTAAGATCTGCTCGCTCGATGTTGCGAAAGGTATGTACCTGAATCTTCTCTAGCTGCATGAGCCCCCAGAGAACTTCCTATGCGTTAGAGCCGCATCGGCATGACGACGTAAACCGCTGCATCATGGCCTATGCCTTCGATAATCGCAGAGCTGTTGGCATCCGATACGCTAATTTGAATTTGCTCAGTATCGAGGACACCGAGCACATCCAACAAATAGCTGACGTTGAAGCCAATTTCCATCTTTTCGCCATTAAACTCAATAGGAACTATCTCCTCAGCCTCTTCTTGCTCGGGATTGTTGGCTTGAATAGTGAGTTGATCACTTTCAATGATTAGGCGAACCCCACGATACTTCTCATTAGACAAGATCGATGCGCGCTGAAACGCGTGCCGTAATGTTTCCCGATCACCCTGTAACTTTCTAGAGGTATCGGAAGGTATAACTTTCTCATAGTCAGGAAACTGGCCATCTACCAATTTTGTTGTCAGCGTGTAGGGTCCCGACTTCACCTGGAGGTGGTTACCACCCAACTGCAACTCAACGGTTTCATTTTCACCATCCAGCAACCGGCTTACCTCCAAAACACCCTTGCGCGGAATAATTATCCGCACCCGTTTGGTTGCTTCAGTCTCGGTTTTAGCACTGGTTCCCATTGCCAGTCGATGCCCATCTGTAGCCACCGCTCGCAAATGCTCGCCACTTACCTCTAACAACATACCATTCAAAAAGTATCTAACATCCTGCTGCGCCATGGCAAAAGCGACGTCATCAATAAGCGCGCGCAACTCAGTTTGTTTGACAGTTAAGCTGACATCTGCTTCACCGCTTGGCACCTTAGGGAAATCTGCCGCCGGTAGTGTCGCCAAAGTAAACCTGCTGCGGCCGGACCTAACCACCGCCTTATCACCTTCCACACTAACGGAAACTTCTGCACCATCGCCCAGCGATCGCCAAATGTCGGCCAGCTTTCTAGCGGGTAACGTCACTTCGCCGACCTGCTCTACCTGCGCCTCGCAAACTGCTACAAGCTCAACTTCCAGGTCTGTACCGGTCAACTCAAGCTGGTTTTCCGTCGCCTTCACCAATAAATTAGCGAGCACAGGTAAAGTCTGCCGCCTTTCAACGACACCGGTTACAAGCTGCAGCGTTTTAAGGAGCTGTTCTCTTTGGATCGTGAATTTCATCGTCTACCTGATACCCTAACTTGAAAGAAGTCGTGAGAGGTTTTTATAGTCCTCTGCCATATCCGCGCTTGTTTCTCGAAGTTCTGCAATTTTTCGGCAAGCATGTAATACAGTTGTGTGGTCTCGACCACCAAAAGCATCGCCTATTTCAGGCAGCGAATGGTTGGTTAGTTCTTTCGTTAACGCCATCGCAACCTGGCGTGGCCGAGCAATCGTTCGGTTGCGTCGTTTCGACAGCAGATCCGCGAGCTTCAAATTATAATACTTGGCGGTATGGCGTTGAATGTTGTCTATAGAAATTTGCCTGTCTTGAATCGCGAACAAGTCTCGCAAAGCCCTTTTTACCTGGTCAATGCTGATCTGACGTCCTGTGAAACGCGCGTTGGCAATCACTCTTCGCAGCGCACCTTCCAGTTCACGAACATTCGACCGAATACGTTCGGCAATAAAGAATGCCACGCTTGGTTCTAAATCAACCTGCTCCGCTTCTGCCTTTTTCATCAGAATAGCGACACGTGTTTCCAACTCTGGCGGCTCAACTTGTACCGTCAAACCCCAGACAAAGCGCGACTTAAGCCGGTCCTCTAAACCGTCAATTTCCCGAGGATAACGATCGCAGGTCAGCACCATTTGCTGGCCACGCTCTATAAGCGCGTTAAAGACATGAAAAAACTCTTCCTGAGAGCGGAGCTTTTTAGCAAAAAACTGGATATCGTCGATGAGCAGCGCATCTACCGAACGGTAGTACTGCATGAAATCTTGCATCGTTCCCTGTTGAAGCGCTTTAACCATGTCCTGAACAAAGCGCTGTGAATGTAAATACACAACCTTCGCGTCTGGCTGCTTGCGTAGAATTTCGTTGCCAACCGCTTGCATGAGGTGGGTCTTCCCTAAGCCAACGCCGCCGTATAACAATAGAGGGTTGTATGAAATCCCGGCATTCTCAGCAACTTGAATCGCCGCCGCCTTTGCGAGTTCGTTCGATTTGCCTTCTACAAACGTGTCGAATGTGAAATCAGCATTTAAGTTGTGCTCTGATTTGTTGGCATCACTACCCTGACCCGTGGACCCATCGGCACGCAAAGGACCAGCCCCTGCTCCGCCCACAGAGAGCACAATGTCAATTTGCTCATCAAGGCCTGAAATCTGGCTCACCAAATCCTGGATCCGCTGCAGATATGATATGCGCACCTGCTCTTCAACATAAATGTTGGGTGCCATCAAAGAAACTGATCCATCGTCAACTACAACGTGGAGAGGTTTTATATATGTATCAAATTGTTCTGTCGAAACCTCTTCGACGAGTCTACCCAGGCATTGCTGCCAAATGCTGTTCGCCACCTATTTATTGCCCCCACAAAGCAAAAATACATTCCGTGTCGACTAATCCGAACTTGTCGTGATGTTAGTCAACCCTAATTGCCGCGATTTCGCGATTCTATTTTTTCTCACCCGGCACTTTTGCTCGGACTGTTTGCTGCTTTCTTGCTACGAATTCGCAGCGTTTTTACAGTTCTAGTGCTTGTGCAGCTCTCGTTTAGCTTCCAAGCTCTCCCTCGTCCTCAGACAAGCCTTGCTGGCTCTAACAAGCCCCCTAACACAATAATTCCCTCCCCGCTCAAAGAGGTTTTCTAGGCGACTTAGTGAGCGAGTGATGATAAAGCCAAGCAACCATGTTTAGCCAACACTATCCGACAAAAAGGTTAATAAAATTTATACTAACAACGAATTCAAAAGCTTAGCGCGGGTTGCCACACGACAGGTCAAGAAATCTCAACCCTTAGGGTGTGCAGAAGTTGTTGAAGAACCTGTGGATAACTTTTTATAGCCGACTTATCCACATTCTATAAGCCACTAACTCACGCCTTAACCAACGGTTTTCCACAACTTTTGCAAGGCCAGTTCTTACAAAGGAATCAGCTATTTACCGCAGTTACACACAGGGAAAGGCTTACTCAATAATAACAACGACAAATTACTTAAAAAATATATATTCTTATATTTGACACACGGCACTGCTGTTCATAGAATCCCCGCCCCACATTTGTAGCGCGCATAGGCACGGACATGAAACGTACTTTTCAGCCCAGTAATTTAAAGAGAAAGAGAACTCACGGCTTTCGTGCGCGTATGGCTACTAAAGCCGGTCGAAAAATCTTGAATGCCCGTCGGGCAAAAGGCCGCAAGCGCCTAACCGTCTGATATATTTAGTCGCAGCTAAAAGCGCTAGATACACCGGCTAACTGTAATGGTTGCCGCATACCCTAGAACAGCGCGCCTGCTGAACAGTAAAGATTTTGAGCAGGTTTTCCGCCACGCCGATTTAAATACTTCTTCTGGGCCATTACGTCTAAGAGCAATTCAGAATAGAATGCCTCGCGCTCGGTTAGGTGTGGTTGTAAGCAAGCGCGGTAATGCTAAGGCTGTGCGCCGAAACCGCATCAAACGTATAATCCGAGAGCGCTTTAGGTTAAATCAAGATCACCTGCCTGATGTCGACATAGCCATTCAAGTATTTGCGGCGGTGTCAGATGAGGCGTTAGTTCAACGTGTTGATAACCTTTTTTTACAAGTGAAAGAACGTTTTAAGAATGAATAACTCCGCTATCTCAAATTTTGCTGCGAAAATTCAGGCTGTGCCTGAGTGGACGTTGATAGCGGTAATTAGGCTTTATCAGCTGACATTGAGCCCGTTTATAGGAGGGCAGTGCCGTTTCTACCCTACATGCTCACAATATGGTATTGAAGCTATACGTGTGCACGGCGCTTGGCGAGGGCTGGTCTTAACCACCACCCGACTGAGTCACTGCCATCCGTTGCACCCAGGTGGTGTTGACCCTGTACCGAAATCCGATCACGTTTGTACCGAGTAAGGACCCGCTATGTTACCTCCTGAAGTTTTGCGCATAGTGTTGCTAATTGGCCTAGCAGCCACCGGCTACATGATGATCCTAGCCTGGAATGACGACCGAAACGAAAGCCGAGCACCGGTGAGTTATGCAGAAAGCCCGGTAGTTGACACAACCGTATCGAACGACGTGCAAATTACACCCGCGAGTGAAACGGGTGATATCCCGGACATTAGCTTGGTTGCCGGTGCGGAATCCGTGCCCACGTTGGTGGCTGAAGATCAAGTATCCACGGTCAATAGGTTGGTAAAAATTACTACCCCGAAACACTGGATTTGGATTGATTTGCTAGGTGGTGACATCGTCCGGGTGCAGCTTCCAGAGTATCCTGTTGCCTTAGAACAACTCGATGTACCGTTTAAACTGTTAGAAAAAGAAAATACTAGGCTATATGTGGCCCAAAGCGGTTTGGTTGGCCCAAACGGAACCGATGGTCAGAGTAGACCTCAATTTTCTAGCGATGTGGCGGAACTCGATGTAACCAGTGGTGAGCGCACGCTGACATTGCGCTTAGCGACGGCCTCAGGCGAAGTTCGCAAAATATTCACCTTCCGAGCGGACGACTATTTAGTAGATATGCGCTATGAAGTGGACAATGACACCTCCACCGCGCTTAACGCAGCCCTGTATGCGCAGATAAAGCGAGACAATTTAGAGCCAGCCACCGAGGAGAGTTTTTCACTAGGACCTCAACCTTACCTTGGTGGTGCCTTCACAACAGTTGAAGAAAATTATCTGAAGGTTGAGTTTGAGGACGTCGATGAAGATGGACCGTTCGATGCTTCTGTTGCTGGTGGCTGGGTTGCATTTTCACAGCATTACTTCATGTCAGCATGGGTCGCGCCGGTAGAAACCAACAATCGTTATTATGCCCGTAGAGGCAACGACGGCCGCTATCTGTTTGGTTTTACCAGTCCAATGAAGAATATTGTTCCTTCAACTACTGGTGTTTGGCAGAGTCACTTTTACGCTGGGCCTAAAGACCAGAAACGCCTGGAAGAGATTTCTCCTCATTTAAATCTCACCATCGATTATGGTTTTTTGTGGTGGATAGCAACGCCTTTGTTTACGTTGTTGGACTTTCTCCACGGTGTTGTCGGTAACTGGGGTTTGGCTATCATCTCGCTGACCATAATAGTAAAAGCAGTTCTCTATCCCTTGTCCGCTGCCGGTTATCGCTCCATGGCGAACATGCGCCGCGTGGCCCCAGCCATGAAGAAATTGCAGGAGCGCTACAAAAACGACCGCGAAAAACTGTCCCGTGAGATGATGGGTTTGTACAAAAAAGAAGGTGCGAATCCGTTAGGGGGGTGCCTACCCATGTTGTTACCTATGCCTATTTTCATAGCGCTTTATTGGGTGTTGTTTGAATCTGTAGAGTTGCGCCAGGCACCGTTTTTCTTGTGGATAGAAGACCTTGCGCAAATGGACCATTACTTCATTCTGCCGTTACTTATGGGGGCGAGCACCTACTGGATGCAATCACTGAGTCCACAGATGGGTGACCCAATGCAGCAAAAAATGATGAAGATGATGCCGATCATGTTTACCGTTCTGTTCTTATTCTTCCCAGCTGGCCTGGTGCTTTATTGGTTGGTGAATAACCTTCTGTCCATTGCCCAACAACAGTATGTTTATCGCAAAGCGGATCGGGCGGCGGCGGCGAGTTAGCCACCTACCTTACCGGTAGCTCATGGAGCACAGAGATTTAATCGTGGCCGTGGCGACCCCGCCTGGTCAAGGTGGGATCGGAGTCGTGCGAATTTCTGGAAAAGAGGCCCACACCGTCGGTGCCAAACTTGCTGGACGTGATCTACCTCATCGAATGGCTTGTTATGTGACGCTCATGCATGAGGGCCAAGCGCTTGACGAAGGTCTTGCCATAGCCTTTGGCTCACCGCGTTCTTTTACTGGTGAAGATGTTGTGGAGTTGCACTGTCATGGCAGTCCTGTGGTGCTACAAAGTGTTTTGGATGCGGCGTGCCAATTGGGTGCACGACTTGCGCGACCTGGCGAATTTAGCGAGCGAGCGTTCTTAAACGATAAAATGGACCTAGCTCAAGCCGAGGCCGTTGCGGACTTGATTAGTAGTGCATCGGTTTTGTCAGCTCGTGCGGCACTGCGTTCAATGCAGGGTGTCTTTTCTGAGAGAGTAACGTCGCTAGGACATGATCTTGAGCAAACCCGCATTCTTTTAGAGGCGAGCATCGACTTCCCCGAAGAAGAGGAAGACTTTTTGGCGGCCTATGATATTCCCGGCAAGGTCGATCAGTTAACCAAGAGCCTGAATGATTTATTGGCGCAATCGCAACAGGGTCAACGCTTTCGAGATGGTTGCAGCGTTGCGCTAATTGGCGCACCGAATGCTGGAAAGTCGAGTTTATTGAACGCACTGACGGGCGAAGACGCTGCGATTGTTACTGATATTCCAGGAACCACACGTGACCTCCTAAAAGTAGATATGGTCATAGATGGCTTGCCTGTAAAGCTAGTAGACACAGCAGGTTTACGCCTAACGGATGATGTTGTGGAGCGTAAAGGTGTGGAGCGTGCAGTCGCACAAACTGAACAAGCGGATGTAATTTTACTTGTGCTCGACTTAGCGTCAACCGAGGCACTTGATGTCCAGCAGCAAAACGCACTGCGCTTGGTTGGGATTGAATTACTCGATGATCGCATTGTGACGATCGTTAATAAGTGCGACTTGCAAGGTGGCGTAGAGGTTATTGCCGATGAGCTGGCAGGTCGAACCGATGCCTTCAAAAATGCAGTAGCCCTTTCTGCCTTGACTGGTGAAGGCATGACGACACTAAAGCGCCGCGTCAGCGCCAGCGCAGGTGTTGGCACAGAAGAAGTTATATTCACGGCACGTGCCCGCCATATTGAAGCCTTGAAATTGGTACAAGGTCACTTGGCTGAAGCAAGTCAGGCGCTAGTCGAAGGCACCACTGGTGAGATCATCGCGGAGGAGTTAAGAGCCGCGCACCTTAACCTCGGTGAAATCCTCGGACAGGTCACCGCAGATGAACTGCTGGGCAAGATTTTCAGCCAATTCTGTATCGGAAAATAGCTCGGTTCTTCGAATAGACAATGAATTATACTTACTGGCCGAATGGTGAAACCTAATGGACTACCCCGAAAAATTTGACGTCATTGTAATCGGCGGTGGCCACGCAGGTACTGAGGCCGCATCAGCTTCTGCCCGCGCAGGTGCCAAGACACTCCTGTTGACGCAGAATGTCGAAACCATCGGGCAAATGTCATGTAACCCAGCGATTGGTGGCATTGGTAAAAGCCATTTGGTGGCTGAAATTGATGCCCTTGACGGCATCATGGCGAAGGCAACAGACCAAGCGGGTATTCACTTCAAAGTTTTGAACGCAAGCAAAGGGCCGGCCGTGAGAGCGACCCGGGCACAGGCAGACCGTGCCTTGTACCGCAATGCCGTGCGCTTCATGCTGGAGTCACAGCCGGGTCTGCAAATTTTCCAACAGTCGGTTGTCGATCTGATTGTTGAGCGCGGAGCGGTCGCCGGTGTGCTTACGCAAATGGGCCTTAAGTTCACAGCTAAGACAGTCGTTTTGACGACGGGTACATTCTTGGGCGGCAAAATTCATATTGGACAAAAACAACATGCCGGGGGTCGAGCAGGTGATGCACCATCGAATGCCTTGGCTGATCGCCTGCGTGCCATGCCTTTTCGGGTGGGACGGTTAAAAACGGGAACACCGCCACGCATCGATGGTAAGTCGGTGGACTTTTCGTGTTTGGACGAGCAACCCGGGGACGAGCCGCGACCGGCGATGTCGCAACTTGGAACGCCAGATCAGCACCCACGACAAATGAAATGTCACATTACCCACACTAACGAAAAGACTCACCAAGTGATTCAAGACAACTTGGAGAGGTCTGCAATGTATAGCGGCGCCATCGAAGGTGTTGGACCGCGATACTGCCCTAGTATCGAAGACAAGATCGTACGATTTGCAGATAAAAGCTCACACCAGGTGTTCATTGAGCCAGAAGGTTTAAGTACCCATGAGCTGTATCCAAATGGTATTTCAACGAGCTTACCGTTCGATGCTCAAATTAAGTTTGTGCGCACTATGGAAGGCTTTGCCAATGCTCATATTACCCGCCCCGGTTACGCCATTGAGTATGACTATTTCGACCCACGTGATTTGCAATACTCGCTGGAGACAAAAGTTATCGAGGGGTTGTTTTTCGCGGGCCAGATAAACGGTACCACGGGGTACGAAGAGGCGGGTGCCCAGGGTTTGCTGGCCGGTCTAAATGCGGCGCGTAAAGTAGCTGGAGAAGCGCCATGGGAGCCGCGTAGAGACGAGGCCTATTTAGGTGTGATGGTCGATGATTTGATTAATCTGGGTACCACGGAACCCTATCGAATGTTTACCAGCCGGGCGGAATTTAGGTTGCGCTTGAGACAAGACAATGCCGACCAACGGCTGACTCAAGTAGGCAGAGATATGGGCATTGTCGGTGACGCGCGATTCGCCCACTTCGAGGCCAAACTTAGCGGTCTAGAGGTGTTGAAAAAAACACTCACCCAAGTGAAGTTAGCGGCGGGTGAGCAACTGGGTGCTGAGATTAAATTGTCTAAAGACAGTAACGCTCTAGAATTGCTGCGACGCCCGCAAATGACGGCGAACGCAATGCAATCTTTGCTTATTGAACTAAAGGACATTGAGGTGGATCTAGACCAGCTCGCACAGGTTGAAATCGAAACCAAGTACGAGGGCTATATCAAGCGGCAAGATCAAGAAATTGCCAAGATCCGTAGACACGAGGGCATGCTAATCCCGGACTCGCTCACTTATGAGCACATTGATGGGTTGTCGAACGAACTTCGCGAAAAACTCACTGAGCACCGGCCGACATCGCTAGCGCGCGCTGCCCGAATTCCAGGCATGACGCCTGCGGCCCTTTCGCTGGTCATGGTGCATGCAAAGAAAAGCGGCGGTGCAAAAACCGACCAGGCCTTTGCGAGCCAGAGGTGATTTCCTTAACGCAAGGTTGTGATGAGCTTAAAGTCGCGCTCAGTGTGGGTCAGCTCAGCGCCCTGCAAGACTATGTTGATCTGCTGCTGAAGTGGAACAAAACTATGAATCTTATCTCCCGACGGGATGTCGGCCGGGTGGTAGAGCGCCACATCCTAGATAGCCTTACGGGTGTTGACTTAGTTACTGGCGATGCTGTGTTGGATGTGGGCTCCGGTGCTGGTTTGCCCGGTATCCCGCTTGCTATCGCTGCCCCGGAGCGTGCTTACACACTGTGCGACCGGATGACCCGACGCGGTCGATTCTTGCATCAGGCGGTCAGAGAGCTTGGGCTTACCAACGTCACGGTGATCAGTGAAGATGTTGCCGAGCTGCCTGAAAACCTCAGCTACGACACTATTGTTGCGCGCGCTGTCGGTGGCGTGGGGGAATTGTGGGATCTGTTGAATTTGCGCCTAAACCCCGGAGGTAGGTTGCTGGTTTATAGCAGCACCCAGTTGACGGATGCGGAAGACACCTCGAATGAGCTAAAAGAGACTGATGCGCCAGATCAGACCGAAGTTGTTGCAGAAGAAATTGAGGGTGCAAAACTAATGGCGCATAGATTTGATATTCCGGGCATCAATTCCACGCATACGATTTGTGAGATAACAAAGATATGACTCGAATAATCGCGATCGCCAACCAGAAAGGCGGCGTGGGCAAAACCACAACCAGTGTGAATTTGAGTGCATCTTTGGCGATGTCAGGAAGCAAGGTTCTGTTGGTTGATTTAGACCCGCAAGGCAATGCAACCATGGGTTCTGGTGTAAATAAGAATGAGCTCGAGCTTTCCATTTATGATTGGCTGATTGAGAAAGCGCCACTTAAAGATGTGAGCGTACGTTGTACCGGGAAGTTCGACATTATACCGTCGAATCTCGATCTCACTGCTGCGGAAGTTGAATTGCTGCAAACTGAAGGGCGTGAGTTCCGCGTGAGAGAGCGTCTAAGCGAAACCGGTGACTATGATTATGTGATTATCGATTGCCCGCCTTCGCTGAGCGTATTGACAGTGAATGCTTTGATGGCTGCAGATGGGGTTTTGGTTCCGATGCAGTGTGAATATTATGCGCTGGAAGGCTTGTCTGCCTTGTTGGATACGGTAGAGGGAATCAAAAGTCATGGCAATCCGAACCTGGAGATGGAAGGTATTCTCAGGACCATGTACGACCCGCGTAACGGTCTTACTCGCGATGTGTCTCGACAGCTCATTCAACATTTCCAAGAAAAAGTATTCCGCACAGTGATACCGCGCAACGTGCGACTCGCTGAGGCGCCCAGTCACGGTCTGCCAGCGATCATGTATGATCGCGCTTCGCGCGGCGCCGTCGCCTATATGGCGCTGGCCGGCGAATTGAAACAGAAACATGAACGACGTGGATTTGGCACGCCGTGAGCGGGACTAAAAGACGTGAGCGGGACTAAAAGACGTGTGAGCGGAAAGCTATGAGTAAGAAAAGATTAGGCCGAGGTTTAGACGCGCTGCTCTCAAACAGTCGCCCCCAACCGGTAGAAAGAGCAGAGATACCGAATGCTGAGTTTGGTGAGCAACCAGCGGTTACGCCAATGGGTGTTTCCACGCTGCTCATTGCCGATGTTCAACCCAGTCCCTATCAACCACGACGCTATTTCGATGAAGAAGCGTTGGCGGATCTTGGTCAATCGATTAAGCACAGTGGCCTGTTACAGCCTATTGTTGTGCGCGAAAAAGCCCAAGGTGGTTTTGAGTTGATTGCCGGGGAGCGACGCCTGAGAGCCGCAGCACTAATAGGGCTTGAGCGCATACCTGCTTTGGTGCGGGCCGTTTCCGACGAGGAGGCTTCTGCACTTGCGCTCATTGAGAACATGCAGCGTGAAGACTTGGGTGCATTGGAAGAAGCGCAGGGCTTGGCTCGGTTACGGGATGAGTTTGAACTGACGCAGCAGCAGATTGCTGACGCGGTGGGTAAATCTCGGGTAGCGATTGCCAATCTGCTGCGCCTGTTGAATCTGGGCACACCGGCCAAGGATATGTTGGCCGCAGGCGACTTAGAAATGGGTCATGCTCGAGCCTTACTTGGCTTGAGTGGCGTCGAACAAGAGCGTGCTGCACTTCAGGTGGTGGAAAATGGGTTGTCTGTACGGCAAACAGAAGAGTTGGTTCGGCGCTTGCTTGGTGGACCCAAAGAGGTGGTTCCAAAAACCGTTCGTAACGATTCAGACACTCAGCGTTTGGAACAATCACTTACCGATCACCTCGGTGCACCGGTGAATATTAAGCAACGTATTAAAGGCGGGGGTGAAATGGTTATTAAGTATTCCACGCTGGAAGAGTTGGACGGTGTTCTGGAGCATTTTGGGTTCAAAAACGCTGACAGTTGATCTTACAAGTCGAAAAACTAGCGTGTAGCCTAAATAAGTATGATTTTAATGCCCATTTGCATTGTATGGATGCCGAAGCCTCACTATAATACGCGCCGCCTTTGATAGGGTGGTGTAACGATATGAGCACGGCCCAGCGCACTGTTCTTGTTCAAGCTGGTATCGGTTTGCTCGCCACCGGGGCTTTTTTTCTGGTAGGTCGTACGGCTGGAATATCAGCGTTTTTAGCCACGGGTTGTGTTCTATTCCCGACGATGTATTACGCTTGGGTGCAGGCTCGCACGTTAGTTGCAGCTCGTATCTTGGCGCACGGTGTTTTGAAAATGTTGCTCACCGTGACGTTAATGGGTGTTTGTATTGTGGTTATTGGCATTGAGCCGTTAGGATTTTTTGCGACATTTGCGGTGATGCAGCTTGGTTATTTAGGTGGTGAGCCACCGCGGAAGGAAGCAAGCAAGCAAGCAAGTAGGCGGGTAAGTTAAAACGCACAAGTGCGAACACAAAAAGAGACTTAAGCGGAAACATACATGGCAGGTACAACAGCCGAATACATTCAACACCACCTAACCAACCTGACTTATGGGCAGTTGCCTGATGGTACTTGGGGTTTTGCTCACAGCGGCGAAGAAGCCGCAGCGATGGGCTTTTGGTCGGTAAATGTTGATTCCATGGGTTGGTCCATAGTCTTAGGGCTGATTTTTTGCTGGATCTTTCGGTCTGCAGCAAAATCCGCGACTTCGGGTGTACCAGGCGGCCTGCAAAATGGTGTGGAAATGGTGGTCGACTTTATCGATGACACCACTCAAAGCATCTTCGAACACAAAAACAACTTGATAGCCCCTTTGGCGTTGACCATTTTCGTTTGGGTGTTTTTCATGAACCTCATGGACCTGATCCCAGTTGACTGGATTCCTTCGTTGGCAGGCTTGCTCGGCGTTTCTCACATGAAGATTGTGCCGTCTACTGATCCAAACATTACCCTCTCCATGGCAACCTCAGTCTTTATTCTGATTCTGTACTACAGTATTAAGTGCAAAGGCGGCTGGGGCTTTTTCAAAGAGTTGGCTTTCCACCCTTTTGGTCCATGGTTGATGCCGCTCAATTTGCTTCTAGAGCTTGTAACGTTAATCGCCAAGCCACTGGGTCTGGGCTTGCGTCTGTTCGGCAACATGTATGCCGGTGAAATGATTTTTATCTTGATAGCGCTGATGTTCAGCGCCGAAGTGTTTGGTGTCGCGGAAGGAATCACCTTCCTAGCTGGCGGATTACTGCAGTGGGTTTGGGCCGTTTTCCACGTCCTTATCATCACCTTGCAAGCCTTTATCTTTGCGGTACTGACAATAGTGTATCTCGCTCAAGCCCACGATGTGGATGAGCATTGATGTTGAAGTCCACCCTCGGGTGGTATGTGGCGAAGGTCACGAACAATAACTCGAACTGGGAGTAGAAATGGAAGTAGCAGGTCTTGTATACATAGCCGGCGCACTCATGATGGGCTTAGGTGCTGTAGGCGCCGCCATTGGTGTAGGTGTGTTGGGTGGTAAGTTCTTAGAAGGTGTGGCACGTCAGCCAGAACTTCTTCCGATGTTACGAACACAGTTGTTCATCGTGCTGGGTCTTGTTGACGCCGTGCCAATGATTGCAGTGGGTATCGGGCTCTACATGATTTTCGTTGTTGCCTAAGTAGCTGTTGGCCGGGCCGTAGAGTCTGGTCGAAACTTAGTCACGGTGAAACGACTCGGGAACAACGGTTGTGTTGTTCCTTAACAAAGTTGAAAAAAGAGATTTGCGATGAATCTAACCGCAACGTTTATAGGCCAAACGGCAACCTTCGCAATATTTGTGTGGTTTTGCTTAAAGTTTATTTGGCCACCAATCATTGCCGCGATGCGCGAGCGTCAAGAAGCTATAGCAGCCGGACTTTCTGCGGCTGAAGAAGCTGAGAAGAAGTTGGCTGATGCGGCCAGTGGTGCTGAAGTTGAACTGGCGAAGGCGAAAGAAGAAGCTGCCGTGATAATTGAGCAAGCGCGCCAAAGGGCAAACCAAATGGTCGAAGCTGCCAAAGACGATGCTCGCCAAGAAGGCGAGCGCATATTGGAAGCGGCACGTGCTGAAATAGACCAGGAAATGAACCGCGCTAAGGAAACGTTACGTGGACAGGTATCGGCGTTGGTGATTAGCGGTGCCGAACGGGTTTTAGAAAGCAGTGTCGATCAAGCCAAGCACAACGATATGTTAGACAAACTGGCAGGACAACTCTAATGGCAGAGTTGGCCACCGTTGCACGACCTTATGCCAATGCGCTGTTTAATCTTGCTAAGCGAGAAAACGCGTTAACGGTGTGGTCTGCCATGTTGGCTGTGTTGACGGCGACGAGCCAGCATCCTCAAGTGCAAGTTTTACTGCTCAGTCCAGATATGCCTTCGCAAGCGAAGGCCTTTAAATTGGCTGAAGTCTGCGGCGATGACATTGATGATCGCGGTAAGAAGTTTTTACAAGCTTTGGCTGATAATGATCGGTTGAGTCTGCTTGGAGAGATCACCGAGCAGTACGAAGCTTTGAAGGCTGAAGAAGAGAAAAGCTTAGATGTAGAAGTTGTATCTGCTTTTGAGCTTAGCGAAGCGCAAAGCATGGCGCTTGCTCAAGCGCTGAATCGGAAATTCGAAAAAGAGATATCCATTGAATCGCGTGTGGACTCAAGTTTGATTGGCGGCGCCATTATTCGAGCTGGTGATGTTGTCATCGACGGTTCGGTTCGAGGCAAATTAACCAAGCTCACAGAAACTCTGGTTTCTGTTTAGTCACACGAAATTAAGTCTTAGAAGGAAGCATCATGCAGCAACTGAATCCATCGGAAATCAGTGACATTATCCAGAACCGCATTCAAGGTTTGGATGTAAAAGCAGAGGCACAAAATGAAGGCACCATCGTCGGAGTTTCTGACGGTATTGTGCGAATTCACGGTCTGGCGGACGCTCAGTATGGCGAAATGATCGAGTTTGATGGCGGCCTTTATGGCATGGCCTTGAATCTTGAGCGAGACTCTGTCGGGGTTGTTGTTTTAGGCGGTTATGAAGATCTAACAGAGGGCATGACCGCTCGCTGTACGGGTCGCATTCTTGAAGTGCCTGTTGGGCCAGAGTTGTTAGGCCGCGTTGTTGATGCTTTGGGTAATCCCATCGACGGCAAAGGGCCGCTGAACGCCACCGAAACCGCGCCGATCGAAAAAGTAGCGCCTGGCGTTATTTCTCGCCAGAGCGTCGATCAGCCAGTACAGATAGGTCTGAAGTGCATAGACGCTATGGTGCCCATTGGTCGTGGCCAGCGCGAGTTGATCATTGCGGACCGTCAGATCGGAAAAACGGCGATCGCCATCGATGCCATCATCAATCAAAAGCGTAGTGGCATTAAATGCATCTATGTGGCGATTGGACAAAAGATGTCTACGATTGCCAACATTGTTTCCACGCTAGAAGAGCATGGTGCAATGGAATACACCACTGTTGTTGCGGCATCTGCAGCTGACCCCGCACCGATGTTGTTCATCGCGCCTTATTCCGGATGCAGCATGGGTGAGTATTTTCGCGACAATGGCGAAGATGCGCTGATTATTTATGATGACCTTACCAAGCAGGCTTGGGCTTATCGTCAGATTTCATTGCTGCTTAAGCGGCCACCGGGACGTGAAGCGTATCCGGGTGATGTTTTCTACTTACACTCAAGACTGCTCGAACGAGCAGCGCGCGTGAATGCAGACTACGTTGAGAAGATGACCAATGGTCGAGTAAAAGGAAAAACTGGATCTCTCACTGCATTGCCGGTTATTGAAACTCAAGCGGGTGATATCTCCGCGTTCGTTCCGACCAATGTAATTTCGATTACAGATGGCCAGATCTTTCTAGAGACGGAAAAATTCAACAGTGGCCTGAGACCCGCCATGAACCCGGGTACTTCTGTATCACGAGTAGGCGGTTCAGCGCAGACACCGTTCATTAAGAAAATTTCTGGTGGTATTAAGCTAGCGCTTGCGCAATATCGTGAACTGGCTGCGTTCTCGCAATTTGCATCTGACCTAGATGATGCGACTCGACGTCAGCTAGAGCATGGAGAGCGTGTAACCGAACTCATGAAGCAGAAACAATTCGCTCCCATGTCGGTCTCTGAAATGGGCACCGTCTTGTTCGCAGCCAACGAAGGCTATCTAGTCGATGTTGCAGTCAACAAGGTATTGGATTTCGAAGCCGCTTTACTGGGTTATATGCATTCGGAGCACGCTGATTTCATGAACGACATTGATGAGAACGGCACCTACAACCCTGACGTTGTGGCGACGCTGAATGAAGCGATCACGCAATTCAAGGCGACACAAACCTTCTAGGTTGTTGAGGTAAACCCATGGCAGTCGGTAAGGAAATTAAGAATAAGATCGGAAGTGTGCAAAACACACAAAAGATCACTCGTGCTATGCAAATGGTTGCTGCTAGCAAAATGCGGCGCACTCAAACGCGCATGGCCGAGGGCAAACCCTATAGCGAGCGTATTCGCGGCGTTATTGGGCATTTGGCCAATGCCAACCCTGAGTATCAACATATCTACATGAAAGAGCGCGAAGTTAAGCGTGTTGGATATATTGTTGTATCTACGGATCGTGGCCTCTGTGGCGGCCTAAACGTCAATTTGTTTAGGACCGTATTACGCGACATGGCGCAGTGGCATGGCAAAGGTATTGAGGCGGATCTTGGACTTATCGGCAATAAGGCAGGACCCTTCTTTCGCTCTATAGGCGGTAGCATCAAGGCCGTTATGAATGACGTTGGCGAAAAGCCCGTCGTAGACGACTTGGTGGGTGGCGTTAAAGTCATGTTGGACGCCTATGAAGCAGGTGAAATCGATCGCCTGATCTTGGCCAGTAACGAATTTGTAAACACAATGACGCAGGCGCCAACATTACGACAGTTGTTGCCGTTGAACGCGGAAGACAATACAGAATTCAAGCACCGTTGGGATTACATTTACGAACCCGATGCGCGGCAACTGATAGAAGGCTTGGTTACGCGTTTTATTGAAAGCCAAGTGTATCAGGCGGTTGTCGAGAACGGTGCCTGTGAGCAAGCAGCGAAAATGATTGCTATGAAAAATGCAACAGACAATGCTGGAACGCTAATCGATGAGCTACAGCTCATCTATAACAATGCAAGGCAAGCAGCGATAACACAAGAAATCGCAGAGATTGTAGGGGGTGCTGCGGCTGTATAGCCCAGTGCCACAAAGAGTTAGAAGAGATTAATTTAGGAAGAGGCAAAGCATGAGCAGCGGTCGAATCGTACAAGTCATTGGCGCCGTTATCGATGTCGAATTTGAAAGGGGCAATGTACCCAAGATATATGACGCCCTAATGGTAAGTGAAGCAGGTCTCACCCTAGAGGTGCAGCAACAACTCGGTGACGGCGTTGTTCGCACCATTGCCATGGGTGTTTCTGATGGTATATCGCGTGGCTTAGAAGTCTCAAATACAGGCGGCCCGATATCGGTACCTGTGGGTGAAGAGACGCTAGGTCGAATCGTCGACGTTCTCGGTAATCCGATTGATGAAAAAGGACCCGTGAACGCGACAGAGCACATGCCGATTCACCGTAAAGCACCGCGGTATGAAGACCAGGTAGGTGGCAACGAGATTCTGGAAACAGGCATTAAAGTTATCGACCTCATTTGTCCCTTTGCCCGTGGCGGTAAAGTGGGTCTGTTTGGTGGAGCGGGTGTTGGTAAAACCGTTACTATGCTTGAACTTATTCGTAACATCGCCATCGAGCACTCCGGACTCTCTGTATTTGCAGGGGTAGGTGAGCGAACTCGAGAAGGTAATGACTTCTACTATGAGATGGAAGAAGCCGAAGTCCTCGACAAGATTTCACTTGTTTTTGGTCAGATGAATGAGCCTCCAGGTAATCGCCTGCGTGTAGCGCTCACAGGTTTGACCATGGCAGAAAAGTTTCGTGACGACGGCCGTGATGTCCTCTTGTTCATTGATAACATTTATCGCTATACCTTGGCTGGTACAGAAGTATCAGCGTTATTAGGTCGTATGCCGTCGGCGGTAGGCTACCAGCCTACCCTGGCTGAGGAAATGGGCGTACTGCAGGAGCGTATCACCACCACTAAGACGGGCTCTATTACGTCAGTACAAGCGGTTTACGTTCCAGCAGATGACTTAACTGACCCGTCCCCAGCAACCACGTTTGCTCACCTTGACTCAACGGTCACATTGTCACGTGCAATTACCGACTTAGGGATTTACCCCGCGGTGGATCCACTCGACTCAAGCAGCCGCCAGCTTGATCCGCTGATTGTTGGCGAGGAGCACTACAATACCGCGCAAGACGTTCAACAAGTTTTGCAGCGTTACCAAGAATTGCGAGACATCATCGCGATTTTGGGTATGGATGAATTGTCTGAGGAAGATAAGCAGCTTGTTTATCGTGCTCGTAAAGTTCAGAAGTTCTTCTCCCAGCCATTCTTTGTTGCAACCCAATTTACCGGTAACGAAGGTAAGTTTGTAAGCCGCGAAGATACTGTACGTAGCTTTAAGGCGATCTTGGCGGGTGAATACGACGAGTTACCCGAAGATGCGTTCTACATGGTCGGTAGCATCGAAGATGCCATCGAGAAGGCGAAGACCCTAGAGGCGTAAGGTAAGACATGGCCACAATGTATTGTGAAATTGTGAGTGCTGAGAAGTCGCTTTTCTCTGGCGACATTAAGAAACTAACGGCTGTTGGAACGATAGGGGGCTTGGGTATCCATCCGGGCCATACACCTTTGTTGACCGGCATTCAGCCTGGACCTGTGACATTAACCATGGAAAACGACGAAGAAGAAGTGTTCTTCGCGTCAGGTGGCTTTATTGAAATCCAGGGTGGCTATGTGACTATTCTTGCAGACACAGCACTTCGTGCCGAAGACATTGATGAAGCCCAAGCAAAAGAGGCCGAAGAAGCGGCTGAACGAGCCAGCGCTGATATGGCGGCTGGGGTCGACTTTTCGGTCATCACAGCACAACTTGCCGAGGCTCGTGCGCAACAACGTACGATTGATGAGCTGAGAAAGCTGCGGGGACGAGCTTAAGAGCAAATTTGCTGCCTAAATGGCGGTTACATTTGCTTACAAAGGGGGTGATGTTATTCACCCCTTTTTTTTGGCAGTGAATTTATAATTCACCCTTCTTCAAGCATGGATTCCTTATGAACCTGGACCTCGTTATTTTGGCCGCTGGCAAGGGGACGCGTATGCGTTCTTCTTTGGCCAAAGTACTCCACCCGTTGGGTGGCAAGCCACTGCTTAAGCATGCTGTCGAAACGGCAAGTAGATTGGCACCGCGCCAAACTTGCATCGTTATTGGTCACCAAGGACAAGCTGTTCAAGATGCTATGGCAGGCACCGAAATCACCTGGGTGCAACAAGCAGAACAATTAGGTACAGGACACGCAGTG
>JBNMMV010000037.1:0-19718 GCA_051270205.1 Limisphaerales bacterium | reverse complement strand
GTTGGGTTTGTGGAATTTCCACCGCCCAACGAAAACCTGCACCCAATGGATTAAACATCACTGCAAGTGCTGGCGGCAGATTCGGGTCTACCTTGTGCAACACCGAATTGGCGTGCAGAAACATGTACTGTGAATAACCACCCCACAAGGCAGGCCACTCGGTCGTGGGAATGTAGGAGTAGATCCTACGGTTGTCACACAGATGATAGCTGCCACCCAGACAAGGACTGCAGTGACGACAACTGAGCATGGTCTCAACCGCTACCCGGTCTCCTACATCAACGCCCCAGCGCAAGGCTGCACGTTCTCCAATTTTAGCGATTACCCCTAACGGCTCATGGCCAGGTACCACCGGCATGGGCGTGCGAAGTACGTCTTCAAACTGCTCATAGTCACTGCCGCAGATGCCGCATGCTTCCAGTTGCAAAAGCGCAGAATCATCATCGATGTCTGGAATCGCCAGATCCATGGGGGTGAGCTCACGCTTAGCGGTTTGCACCATGGCGAAAGAGGTTTTTGGCAGTTGGATGTTGCTCACGTTAGTCTCGCAAAAAACTACGCTGAGCTCGCATTACCTCTGTGGCCTCGGTCAGCAGGTTTTCCATAATGGCCGCCACGGGTTTTACTTCGTTGAAATAGCCAATGCTCTGGCCTGCACCTGAGTGAATCAAAGGCTCAATGTCATGTTCTTCAATAGCACCCAACAAGTCGCCCACCAGCACGTCTTGAAACGGCATTTTGAGTGGCTCAGGCGCGTCCTCCGCTTCCCATGCCTGACTCCAGCCGGTGCGTACTTGGCGAAAGGTCTTGCCGCTTTCGCTGCGGGTAATGACGGTGTCGCCGCTACCGGCGGCAATCAATTTCTCTGTGTTTATCGGATGCATGTGACCTTGGTGTTCTTCGGACAATAGCCAAGCGGTACCCATCCAAACGCCTTGTGCGCCCATGGCAAGCGCTGCAGCAACATGGCGTCCCGTAGCAACGCCACCAGCAACTAAGACCGGCACATCACCTGCTGCATCTACGATCTGTGGCACCAACGAAAAGGTTCCAATAGGGCCAGTATGAGCACCTGCGTCGTAACCTTGGGCGACCAACATATCCACCCCAGCGGCCAGTGCACGGGCGACATGGTGCGGGCTGCCAATAAGTGCCAGGGTTGTTTTGCCACAGGCTTTAGCTTCGGCAAGAACCGGCGCCGGTGCACCAATGCCACAGGCAAACATATCGACCGACGAATCGAGCACCGCACGAATTTGCGCTTCCTCAATTTCAGTGGAACGAATGAAACGTGTGCGCATGCCAGGTTCTGTAGCATCTGGGACTTTAAAACGTTCAATCAGGTCGTCAACGAAGGCTTTATGTTCGGCTGGAATTTCGGCTTCTATGGCCTCGCGTGAATTGTGCTCTGGCATGCCGGGCGGCAATACCAGATCTACACCGAACGGTTTGTCGCCCACAAGGCGACGTATCTCGGCAAGCTCTGCAGTAATTTCTTCAGGGAATCTTCGGGTCGCACCGTACACACCATAACCACCTGCATTGGTAATAGCAGCCACAGTCGCTACATCATGGGCAAAACCAAATATGGGGTGTTGGATGCCAAGCTGGTCGCAGACTGGAGTCCAAAGAGTCGCCATCAATTAGCCGATATCGACTTGGCGCTGGCGATCGTTAGGGTCGTAGACCGGCATCAATTCAACCTCTACTACGAACGGTTCGATGTTCTGGGCGGTATCTTCCATGGCCACTTCATCAATTTCGATCTCGCTTTCCTCTACCTCAGGCAGCCCTATGATTTCTTCGTCAAGCTCAACTGATGCGGGTCGCGCGAATACTGGTGTTTCTGGTGCTTGAGTTTGATTTAGGGCGACATCAACAATTTCAAAGACATTGAGGTGACGCAACTTTGGATGGCCTCGCACTACCTCGAAGAAAAAATCTTTATAGGTTTGCGCAGGAATAAGGTCGAACACCGGATCATAACCTTCCGGTTTAACCTGCAACGAACCATGGCCGTATTGCTCGGGCCAAACCCGGCACCACTCGCGCCACAGACGTAATATGATTTCCTGTTCTTGCCGTGTCACGACACCCCCATACTACCTAGCTAGCCTCTTGAAAAACGCTCAAAACCCTCATCACTCTTCTTACGAGAGCTAATAGGGTCTGGGACTATAGCAAAACTGAAGCAGGCCCACACCCACCAACTGCACTATACCCATGGCATGGCGCGTCGCGATTTTTGCAGTGTGTCTAGCACTGCCTCACTCAGACCCAGCTCTGGAGCCTATTTCCAGAGAATCGCGTGAAAACACCCTGGTGCGTCAAAAAATTGACGAAAAAGTAAAACCTTTCCAACAATTATCCATCACCCCACAACCTCGCCCAAATTTCCTCGAAGAACAAGATGTACAGAGCATAGAGCTGGCTTTTAATAGCCAGTATATCGATGCATTGTCTGAAACCGGTTCCACCACGGTTTCTATCCCCGGCTATGGGGCAACTTTAGCCCTTGCCCACACAGCCTCACGGACGACGGCAAGCGGCCACACCATTCAATTCGAGCAAGACACCCTCACAGGCACTGTGACCCGGCGCGGCAGCCGCTTTCAAATGACCTTACCCACCTTCACCGACAGCTTTCGAATCGCGGGTGATGAGAGAGGGTCAGTCGCCATCAGTAGCCGGGCACTGCGGATACGCGTGGATTGGTGGCTATCAACAAGCAGGGGCTCACTCACTCTCGACTTTAAAGCAGCGGCGGTGGCACCCATGCCTGGTCAGTTGGATAGGGTATTCAGAACGATTTCGCTACCATGATGGCCTCACCGACGAAATACAACGCCACTCGCAGCTTAGAGCAGGTGAAAGACCAGATTGCCCACTACCGATAGATAGTATCGGTAAAGAGGACCGCTAGTTCATCAGCCTCGACAAATCAGGCATGGGACCCTTGGGCTCAAGTGGCATCAACGCCTGTGTAAAAGGAACGGGCTCTTTAATGGTAACGACATAGATCACTTCATCTGTGGCCTCGCCTTCTGCATGCCAGGCGCCTTGCGGAATATTCAACCGGTCACCAGGACCAATTTCAATCCGCTCTTTGTTTTCATCTAACAGGTACGTCGAGCCTTCCAACACATAACCAATAATGTCATGGCCGTGGTGATGGATAGGAAGCTCCGGGGATGCACCCGAGACATAGGTGGTAGGCCAGAAACCCGTCTTACCGATATCGGCCATCACTTCAGCGTGATTAGAAAAGTATTTTCGATCGACTGTCATCTTGGTCATTTGCTTACCTGGAAATACGTTGGCTGTCGAAGAATATCCCAAGCGCAAGCAAGATTGTCAATCTGTGCGTTTTAACTCTACTACGTTGCCGGCTTCGGGCGTTAACAAGTCACCCAACTGACTCTCGAGATCTGCGCCTTCAATGAGCCCTTCTATGAAGGTCTTAATCGCTTCGTAGTCAAATGTTTCGCACGCTTGTTCAAGCGTATTTAGCGAACCACGCAACTCTTTCCAAGGTAAATAGTGTTCTTCTGCGCGCATAATTTTACGGTGATCAGTGCCAGTGACATTTCCGGTGACTAACAATTCTTCGTGCAGCTTCTCGCCTGGCTTAAGTCCCGTGAAGTGAATCTCAATATCGCCCTCTGGGTGACGGCTGTCTTTCACAGAAAGACCTTTCAGCCTAATCATGCGATGCGCCAAATCAAGAATGCGCACGGGTTGCCCCATGTCGAGCAAAAATACATCACCACCTTGACCCAAACTGGCTGCTTGCAAGACAAGTTGCGCCGCTTCCGGGATGCTCATGAAGTAACGGGTCACCTCAGGATGGGTCACCGTAACGGGGCCACCTTTATCTATTTGTTCGGTAAAAAGCGGCACCACGCTCCCGGAGCTACCCAGAACGTTGCCAAACCGCACCATGGAAAATTGGGTACTGTCACTTTCATCATGCAAAGCCTGCAGGATTAATTCAGCTAACCGCTTACTTGCCCCCATCACTGACGTGGTACGCACAGCCTTATCTGTAGAGATCAATATAAAATTCGAAACCCCACAATCCATGGCTGTCTGAGCACAGTAAAGCGTACCAAAGGTATTGTTCTTAATGCCCTGAATGACGTTGTTTTCTACTAAGCTCACATGCTTATACGCCGCGGCATGATAGATGGTATCTATGCGGTAACGCTTGAATGTCCGAGCCAGCAAGGCCGTATCCAACACCGAACCCAACACAGGCACCACCGGTATCGGAGTTTCAGATTGCTCAGACAGCGCCTCAAGTTCTCTGTGCACTTGATACAGACCAAACTCCGACTGTTCAATCAACACAAGTAAACGTGGTTTCTGGAGCAGAATCTGGCGGCATAACTCAGAGCCAATTGATCCGCCTGCACCTGTTACTAAGACATTTTTGTTGGCAACAGACTCGGAAAGCAACCGCGGCATAGGCTCAACTTCATCTCGCCCCATAAGGTCTTCAATGCCAACATCGCGCAAGTTGTCCAAGCTCTCATTGCCTTCAACAAGCTCACGAATGTCTGGAATAAGACGCACCCGAACAGAGAATTTCTCCAAGAACTCGAGAACCTTTCGACGCACTTCTACTTCGCCACTTATTGCAACGAATATCTGCTTCACTTTGCTGTCACCTAACAGCTTATCGAGCGCCTTAGGCGGATAAACATAGATGTCGTCGATATTTCTTTTCTGCAGCTTTTTGTTCTCATCAACAAAGGCAATAGGCTGATAGGCCTCCTGTTGCTTTAAAAGTCGCGCCAGCTCGACGCCTTCAATACCGGCACCATAAATAATCACCGGCTCGCGAGAACGCACCTCATTAAGGTACTGAATATAAGTCCGCACAGCGAACCGACTACCGGTTACGTAAAGCAACGCCAGTAAAAAGAATATGGGCGGGACAGAACGTGGGAAAATAGGATCTTGGGGCGCCCGAATCGAGATCTCATAAAATGCCATGCCGGCCACCGCCAAAGTGGTGAGGAAGCAACCCACAATCATCACGCGAATGGCATGATTACCCATATAACGCACGACTTGGCGATAGAGGCCTAAGCGACCAAAAAGAGGTATAGCGACGCAGACACAGACAATGAAGGTTGGCCAGAAGGACAACACCTCTGGGCTTAATTCACCTAGCCGTAACGCAAAGGCAATCCACAAACAAAAAGGCAACATCAACGTATCCATAAACACGGCTATGGCTTGTTTTTTACGTCGCGACAGTTCGTTCAGTAATGCTTGCACTAGGACGTCACCTCAGTCTCGTCAGACTCGATAGTTCCCGCCTTGAAACGCCAACAAAGGGCGGCGAGGGGGAGTACAGCAATAAGTAAAGTCAGTATCTGGTAGTCCGCAAAGTTCACAGCTACCCACGCCAACGGTCCAAGCCATAGCATCGAAAAAACCAAGAAGGCGATGGTGGTCCATAAATGTCCTTGGCGCTCAGCCAACCGTTGATACAGATGAGAACGGTGAGCCTGGGTAAATGGTTGACCCGTGAGCATTCTTACACATAGGGTATAAGAGGCGTCAAACCAAAACACCGCCAGCAGTATTAAACTACCGACCAGCGGTAGGATGCCTGTCTGCCATAGCTGAAATGTCATCAACGCAATCAACAACCCCAAAAAACCGCTGCCAACGTCGCCCATAAATATACGCGCTGGAGGCCAATTATACGCCAGAAAGGCAAGTGTGACGCCGCTTATTGTCCATAACAAATCACCCGACCATCCCGGTACACCACCCGTGAGTAGCTGAACACCCACACAAAAAATCAATGCCTGCGCGGCTGCAATGCCATCAATGCCGTCCATAAAGTTAAACAAATTTACAAACCAAACAACGGCAAGCCCCACTGCACCTGCAAGAAACCAACTTACAAGGCCCATATCCGACAATCCCCACAGCCCCCACAATCCAAGACCCCATAGCCCAAGAGCAGCGGCACCTGCGTGCACAATTAGACGCACAAGGGCGCTGATAGAGGCCAAATCGTCCCACAACCCAATAGCGGCGACCGCACTCAATGCAGCGATCATACTCAAGGCCATATGTGGTTCCATTTGCGACAGCCAGCTTAGATAGGCTAATACAAGCAGCACAATGACTACACCCCCCATTGTTGGGGTTGGCGTTATATGCGAACTCCGCTCATTCACTTGCGCTAGCAAGTGCCGGTGATTGACCAATCGTAAGACAACCCATTGCAGCACCAACCCTAAGCCGAAGCTGCCAACAATCAGCGCTGTGTGCGATACCATGCGGCGACCTCGCTTAACGCTTGTTTTTGGGTTTTAACGGGCTGCCAACCCAAAAGCGTTTTGCTTTGACTGACATCCACTTTGAGCGGGCTGAGCAGGCGTTGCACCACTGTCTTCTTACCCAGGAGAACACAGCCCCAACGCAGCAGTTGGCTGGGTAGATACCAAATCCGAGAGGCGCTTTCATTCGCCTCACTGATAGCTCGCAACATGTCGCTAACACTAGACTGCTCATCATCCGCGACATGCCACATGACGTGACCATGTAAATCTCGGGTAGCCGCAGCTACCAACAGGGACACCAAGTTGTCGACATTCACCCAAGCTCGTCCGGCTCTGGCTGCAGCCAGCGGCAAAGGTAATCCCGAAACCGCCCAGCGCAACATTGCGAGGAAGTTCGCCTTTACACCTACGCCATAAACCAAGGGCGACCGCACAATCGCTAAGTGGCTTGGATCAATGGCGAGCTCGGACAGCACTGTTAACAAGCCCTCTTCACCTTGGGCTTTACTCCGCGCATAGGCGTCCTTTGGATCCCGGCTAGACTCAACCACCAAAGGTTGAGCTGCTTCCTCGCCCAATACCTTTAAACTCGACAGCCAAACAAATCGCCTTACCCCTTTAGCCAGGCAGGCTTCAAACAGGGCTTTCGTTTCCAAGGAATTTACGCGCAGTAGATCGGCCTCGTTGCTGCCGGCTGCACCCTCGTGGGCTAATCCTGCGAGGTGAAAGACCACGTCAACTTCAGCCAGTGGCGCTTCATAAACGTCGACATAATCACTGGGCTGGCTCGAAGACACGACAACTACCTCCCAGCCTGCGTCTTTCAGGGCAGCAACTAGATGCGGCCCTATGAACCCTCCTGCCCCGGTAACGAGCGCACGCGTCATGTGTTCAACAATTCTGCATAAACCCGAAAGGTGTGGTCTACAACATCGGCCACTGCGAATACCGCTTCTGCTCGTTCACGAGCAGCGCGACTGCAGCGCGCTCTCAATTCATCGTCTTCACCCAACAACTGCATGGCGCGAGCGAGGCCTTCTGAGTCGCGAGGCTCAACTAACAATCCTGTGACGCCCTCAGTAACCACTTCACGACAACCTGCAATGTTGGAAGCGATCATCGGTCGACCAATGGCTGAGGCTTCCAACAGTACTTTTGGCACGCCTTCTCGATAGCTCGGTAAGCAAACAACATGAGATTGTTGCAAGATGTGCGCAACGTCATCTCTGTGACCGAGCCAGGTAACACCAAACTCTCTTTCAATGTCGACCAACTCAGCCGTAGCGAAGGCTGACGGGTTACCTGGGTCAACCCCACCTAGCAACCAAAACTGCCAATCAGGGTGCGACTTGGCCACCTCGGCCGCAGCCTCAGCAAACTCTCTCACGCCTTTGTCCCTTAACATTCGCGAAGGCAGAACAAAGGTTATCGGTGTATTGGGAGGTTCGGCAGTTGGGAATTTTTCCAGATCGACACCAGAGCCCCGAATCAATACCACCTGTTCTTTTTTAACAATGGCGTGGCCAACAAAGCCACGCAGGTCTTCGGTATTTTGAAATATAACGCGCATGTTTTTGTGCGACATTGCCAACCGGTACAACATGTTCACGAACGCGCGCCTAACGGCAGCGAGCCTACCTCTTCTGGTAAACACAAAGCCCATACCAGGCACGGCGTTGACCACCGCTGGCACACCACTTGAACGCGCAGCAAAGGTGCCATAGACGACGGGTTTAATTGTTACATGGTGGACAAGGTCTGGGCGCTCTTGCACATAAATGCGACGCAACGCGCGGAACGTTTTGATCTCGTCCGACAACTTAAAATCGCTGCGCGACATTGGAATGGAGAGATGGCGAAAACCATACTCAGCCAACTGACTCTCGCCTGTATCACCAGCGCTAACGACAATCACTTCGTGACCTTGCGCTTGCGCCTCCAGACCCAACGGCAAGCGATGGGAAATAAAGAACTGCGCTTCATTAACGACGTATAAAAGCTTCACCTAAATGTCGGTGTGCGTTAGTTGAATATACATGGCTTTATAGGCTTGGCGGCAACGCTCGCTATCATACTCATCTACGATTCGTTGTCGATCACGCAACGCAAACTCGCCTTTGTGGGCAACTGCAAACTCTACCGCTTGAGTGAGTGCAAGTTGGTCTGCGGCGGGAAACACTCGTTGTCCATCGGCAACAATTTTTGCAACATCTCCGACATCCGTTCCGACTACAGTGACACCACTAGACATGGCTTCCAACATGACGTTCGGTAAGCCTTCTCTGTATGAGGCGACCACCAACACATCTAACGCGGCATATATCTGCACCATGTCGCGACGTTCGCCTAGTAATTGCACGCTCATCTCACTCACCCCAACCTCCGCCAATACGGCCTGTAGTTTTGGGTTATCTGCCGACATGCCGCGACCGATCAAGACAAACTTCGGCGCAGGATGTCCTGCCGCTTGAAGTGCCTTGACCATGTGTAAAAACTCGCCAACCCCTTTGTCGGGGTGGAAGCGAGTTACCATCGCAATCACCACGGCACTATCACCCCAGCCCAGCGATTCCCTCACCGACGCTCTCCCTGCTTCGCTTGGCGCATAGATCTGCGTATCGATACCATTAGGAATGACCTGGGTGGATCCGCTGTTAAAAAAAACATGACTTTGTTGGCCTGCATGGGCGTTATACAAAACCAAGTCAGGTGTCATAAAACGGCTTAGCCCAATCACGCAGCGGATCTTGAAGGGATAATTGCGCGACATCGTCGAGCGAATGTTCCAGGCAGTTTTGCTACCCAACGGGGAGATCAGCGAGGCGAGAAAGTTGCCATAATACATCCACCCCTGCACAACGCCTGGTTGTCGTGCTCTCAGCAGTTGCCGGGCTTGCCAAATACCCGCGGGCGACATCGTGAAAAAATGTATTTCGCCGCCTTGAGCCTCGATCTCCTGGCTTAGTGCAGTTGGCGACCCGAAACAAACAATCGTATGGTCGCCGCCGTCGTCCCGAACCAATCTTGCGAGACTTTGCTCTGCGCCGCCTTGATCGAGGCGAACAATGATATGAGCAATTTTTATAGACGTTGGCATGAGCGCCATTGTCTAGATAAAGGAAAAAAAAGCCACCCTCTTAGAGCGTGGCTTGCGCTACAACCAATCAGTCGCGGGTAGCGATCTTGGTTCGGTTGCTGTCCAAAACATGATCACCAATGCCGCGCACGGCTAGAAGGTCTTCAGGGGTTTTAAACTCACCATTAGCTTCACGGAAGGCAACAATAGCTTCTGCTCGTGCATTACCAACACCGTCTAACACAGCTGCCAGCTCGGCAGCGCTCGCGGTGTTTATATTGACGGCATCTTGGGGCAGTGCAAAGGCTAGCTGGGACATAAACAACTGTGACGCAAACAACAGGGTCGCAGCCATGATCTTAAGTGCTTTTAACATTTCTTAGATATCCAACGATTAAGGGCGCCCAGTTTGCATAGGGAAACTGAAGCACACAGCAAGATATCTTCCAGGTTCGTGGTCAGCCGCTAGACCATCGTGCTATCGGTATTTGCCGATGTCGGCTGACTAAAACTTCCCCAATGTTTACATGTGGGGCAATGCCAAAGATGGTGGTGAGTGTAGAAACCACAATTTTGGCACTGCTGGGCTGTGGTACTCGAGGACAGTTTCTGTAGGAGCTTACGTATGCGTTGCTGTGCCGCTGTATCTTTGGCGTCTAACAATTCTAGTAACAACGACAGGTGCTGACCGCTGGGTGCGATTTCGATGTAGGTGACGATGTCGTGCAAGTCTGGGTCCAGACCGTGTTGCTTGCGAAAATCCATCATGGCGACAAGCAAACGCGGGTCCGGGTTGCGGTTCAAGCTGCTCATCAAGAAATCAGAATAGGCATTGTCGGCACCCAGAGCATTGCAGGCACTGGCATACAAGGTCATCACTTCGGCGCCAAGATCACTTTGCAGCTCAACCACTTTAGCCAGCCTCTTCAAGGTCGACTTGTAATTTTTCTTATGATGATCAATTTCGGCCGCCAGCCAATGTCCACGCGGGTTCGACGCATCCATAGAAATTGCTGATTTGGCGGCTTCCATGGCAGCACGGATCTCTCCCTTAGCGAGCAATGCGCTGCCCATTTCACAATGGAAGTGGCTGAGGCGAGCCTTTAGGACAACATCAGTTACCGACAGTCGGAGGCTTAGATCCAACGCTTTTTGCCAATCACGTTCTTGTTCATACAGATCCATGAGCAAAGAATGGGCAGGCTTGAGCTGTGCGTCTTTGCGGCTAACAATGTCGGTCAACAAGCCTTCCGCTCGGTCTAGCAGGCCTGCCGCGTGATAGTCCCGAGCCAGTTCAAATTCTACCAACTGCTTGTTGGTGCTACTGAGTAGCGGACTCGCCAGCAAGTTTTGGTGCAATCGTATGGCTTTGTCTACTTCGCCACGTCGACGTAGCACGCTGGCAAGGGCTAAGTGCACATCGATACTGTCGTCATTGACCTCCATGGCCTGAATAAACCGATCTACGCCCAGTTCCGGGCGCTCCCCCAGCAAGAAGTTAAGACCTTGGTAGTAGTCTTTTATGACTGTAGCTTGGGGTTTAGAGGTTTTGTCTTTGCGCCCCAATAGAAAGCCAATTGCTAAGGCCGCGAGTAGCAATAAGTACAATAAGAGGCTGTTAGGGAGGTCCACCTTTTTACGGCTAACCCTGAAGCGTGACGTCTCGCAAGCGCTCAATTTCCGCAGTCGCTTGCGCGAGCTCCCGACGCAGCTTGCGTAACTCAAGCCGTCGCTTGGTACTCGCCCAAAGGCCTGTCAGCACAGCAAAGCTCACGCCGATTACAAAGGCTGCTAGCAACCACCAAAAGACGCTCAAAGGGAAAGGCGTCTTCCAGATTGCGAAGGCTAAATGTATTTCCTGTTGATTCTGGGACAACGCAGCCCCCACGCCTAGTAAAAGCATGGCAAGAATAAGGACTAGGGTTTTTAACCATTTCATAGGTTCGGCTTCACCTGTTCAAGGAACTGGTGCAGGGGACTATATGCGAGGCGTCCCGTCAAGACCGGCCGGAGGATTTTGCAATTCATTTGCACCCTCGGATATTGCCATTTCTGCTTCAAGCCCACTATTTACTCGGTCTCGCAACTCTTTGCCTGGCTTAAAGTGGGGTACGTATTTCCCTGCCAAACCGACCGATTCGCCAGTTTTGGGATTACGTCCGATCCGAGGCGCTCGATAGTGTAAGGAAAAACTACCGAACCCTCGTATTTCTATACGATCGCCACTGGCTAAAGTATGAGACATTTGCTCAATCATGGCTTTAATAGCTAACTCAACATCTTTGCTGGTTAACTGCGAGCCTGATGTTTGAGTCTGAGCCGTCACGATACGTTCGATCAGCTCAGACTTTGTCATGCTTACTTCAGTCATTTTTAGATTCAGACATGCTTCTCTTCAGTCACGCTAAAGGGTAAGGCTAGTCGTCGTCTCCTTTGTCCATTTGCGCCTTAATGAGATCACCCAATGTTGCTGCTCCAGGACGCTCAACTTCGGTGCGTTGATGGTCTCGCACGGCAGTTCGTTCTTCTTCAATATCCTTCGCCTTCACCGACAAAGCAATTGTACGGTTCTTACGATCGACGCTGATGATCTTAACTTCAATTTCCTCGCCTACAGTGAGGACATTACGTGCATCTTCAACTCGATCAACACTCAGCTCAGAAGCCTTCAGAGTACCTGTGACTTCTTCAGAAAGTTCAATGATTGCCTCTTTAGGCTCCACTTCCAAGATCTTACCCATAACCTTCGTGCCACGGTCATTGATGTTGGTGTAGTCAGTGAAAGGATCCTGATCAAGCTGCTTAATACCGAGACTTATGCGCTCACGCTCTGGGTCGACAGACAGAATCAAAGTCTCAATCTCTTCGCCTTTCGAATATCTTCGTACAGCAGTTTCGCCGACTTCGTTCCAAGAGATATCAGACAAATGCACAAGACCATCAATGCCACCCTCAAGGCCAATAAAGATACCGAAATCGGTAATAGACTTAATATTGCCCTTAATATGGTCGCCCTTAGCATTATGAATGCTGAACTCTTCCCATGGATTCGGTCTGCATTGCTTAATACCTAAGCTAATGCGGCGCCGATCTTCGTCAATGTCGAGTACCATCACTTCGCACTCATCACCTACGTTAACGACTTTAGATGGGTGAATATTCTTGTTCGTCCAGTCCATTTCAGATACGTGAACCAAACCTTCAACACCCTCTTCGATTTCAGCGAAACAGCCGTAATCTGTGAGGTTGGTAACGGTTGCGAGTACACGTGATCCTTCAGGATAACGACGAATGATGTTCATCCATGGATCATCACCCAGTTGCTTCATACCAAGGCTGACGCGGTTCTTCTCTCGATCGAACTTGAGAATGCGAATATCAACTTCATCACCAACATTAACCATCTCACTAGGATGACGAATACGCTTCCAAGCCATGTCCGTGATGTGCAACAAGCCGTCTACGCCACCTAAGTCAACGAAGGCACCGTAATCGGTGAGGTTCTTAACAATACCCTTAACATCTTGGCCTTCCTGCAAGGACGACAACAGCGCCTCACGTTCATGGCTATTCTCTTCTTCTAGTACTGCGCGTCTGGAAACAACAACGTTGTTGCGTTTCTGGTCGAGTTTGATGACCTTGAACTCTAACGGCTTGCCTTCAAGGTGTGCGGTTTCGCGAAGGGGTCGAATGTCTACCAATGAACCCGGCAAGAACGCGCGGATATCGTTGATGTCGACTGTAAAGCCGCCTTTGACCTTACCGTTGATAATGCCAGTGACCACTTCGTGATCTTCATGCGCACTCTCAAGTAACATCCAGCTTTCAGCACGACGGGCTTTTTCACGCGATAATCGCGTTTCGCCAAAACCGTCGTCGACCACTTCCATGGCAACCTTGACCTGGTCACCTACATTGAGGGAAAAAACACCCTCTTCGTTTAAAAATTGGTTTCTCGGGATTACACCCTCAGATTTCAGACCAGCGTGGACCACCACCCAATCGTCATCTATTTCTACCACCGTGCCGGTAACGATCGACCCAGGGGCCATCTCGATGGTTTGTAAACTTTCTTCAAAAAGTTCGGCAAAAGATTCGCTCATAAATTTCACACGACACCGTTCGCTATAACAGGCCCATCTCAGACGAAAAAAATAGTTCGTCAGGGGGAATGATATAAAGGCTTAGGCAGTGCGCTCCGTAGTTGTTGGTTAAAATTAAATACGATCACACAAGCAGGCCTCGGGGCACTTATATCGGAGCACTTATGATGAAGCACTTATGATGTTAGATCCGGAGACTTAGGCTAGGTCGCGTCGTGACGCTTCAGCCATAACCAAATCGAACACCGCCTCAATGCTCATCGACGTGCTGTCGATGATCAAGGCATCTTCAGCCGGCTTTAGTGGCGCGATCGTACGTTCTCTATCCCGAGCATCACGTTCTTCGATCTGCTCAAGAAGGCCGCGCAAACTAACACTTAACCCTTTGTTTTTCAACTGTTTATAGCGACGCTGCGCACGTTCTTCAGCGCTCGCATCGAGAAACACCTTGAAGTCAGCGTCGGGGAAGATGTAGGTACCCATATCACGCCCATCGGCGACCAATCCAGGCGGCTTGGCAGCTTGTCGCTGCAAGTTGAACACACTGTCACGGACCCGTTGCATGACGGCAATTTTTGACGCCATAACACCCACATCTTCCGTGCGAATTTCCAGGCTTAGGTCCACCGACGGCTGGTCGGCACGACGCGCAACCAGCACTTGTTCACCGGCGAACTCAATCTGCAATTCACCCGCAAGCTCAGCAATGGTCGGCTCTTCCGCAGGCAATAATGCAAGGCCATCTCGGGAGGCCATGACCGCAATAATTCTATATAACGCACCTGAATCCAATAAATGCCAACCCAGATGGGAGGCAATTCTTGACGCTAACGTTCCTTTACCCGATCCACTTGGACCATCTACCGTGATAATCGGTGTTGAGCTCAATCGAGCACCTCTACCAACACCTCAGACAGGGCAGTAAGAAAGCGAGCGTTCTCTTCACCAGTGCCTAGCGTCACGCGCAAGTGATTGGGTAAACCATATTCCACCACCGGTCTCGTAATCACCCCTTTGGTGAGCAGTGCTTCAAACACACCCGGACTAGGTCGCCCGCAATCAAGCGTGACAAAGTTACCGACAGAGGGAATGTAGTCGAGATTGAGTGCTTCAATACCTGTGGTCATTTGCGCCATGCATTCGTGGTTCATAGCGACGCTTTGGCGGACATATTCTTGGTCTGCTAATGCGGCGGTTGCACCTGCCAAAGCAAAACTTGAGCAATTAAAAGGCTGGCGGGCTCTATTGAGCAAATCTGCAACTTCCGGACTGGAAATGCCATAACCCACCCTTAACGAAGCAAGACCGTACGCTTTCGAGAATGTTCGGGTCACGATCAAGTTTGGATATTGATCAAGCAGCGTCAGTCCATTGGGAAAGTCAGGCTCGGCAACATACTCAAGATAAGCTTCATCTAGCACCACCCAGACCTCTTTTGGGACTTTGTCTAAAAACTGAACTAGAGCGTCGCGACTGACCCAGGTGCCCGTGGGGTTATTGGGATTGGCAATAAAGACGGTGCGGGTGCGCTCGGTCACGGCCTCCAACATGGCATTGAGGTTGTGGCCGTATTCTGACGCAGGTACGACCACCAGCTCTGCGCCTGTACAACGAGTAGCTATGGGGTAAACCACAAAACAATGCTCAGCCACCACAGCTTCATAACCGGGCTCCAGCGTGACTCTCGCGATCAAGTCGAGCACGTCGTTAGAACCATTGCCTAACGTCAGTTGATTAGCGTTCACGCCCAGGTGTTGGGCCAGTGCTTGCTTCAGTATGAAACCACTGCCGTCGGGATAACGGGTCAGTTCAGCCGCACAAGCTTCAAGGGCTGCAACCACTTTGGGACTGGGACCGCGTGGATTCTCGTTACTGGCAAGCTTGACGATGTCCTTAAGCCCTAGGTCACGAGCAAGTTCGTCGATGGGCTTACCTGGTTGATACGGATTCAAGCTGGCAATACCGGCGTGCACATTTTGCGTCTTTTGCTTTTCTCGCTTCTCTTCTTTCATTGAAACCTCGCTTAGACAATAGCTCGAGGATAGGACCCCAGGCTTCGAATTTCTAATGCCACGTCTGCAATAGCGTCAATAACCTTACCGGCATTCTCATCGCTACTGTGGCCGTCAAAATCAATGAAAAACACATAGGACCAATCGCCTGAGCGAGCAGGTCGCGTCTCAATTCGGGTAAGACTCAATCCAAATTCTTCAAATGGGCTCAGTACCCGCAGTAAGGCTCCGGGCTCGTTGCGTACCGAAACCAAGATCGACGTTTTATCATTACCACTTGGCCCAACACTTTGGTTACCCAGCACTAGAAAGCGGGTTTTATTGTCCGTTTGATCTTCAATACGCGCTGAAAGAATTCTCAATCCATATCTTTCGGCAGCAATCTCGCCTGCGATGGCTGCAATTCCAGGTTGTTCGCTGGCTTGTTTGGCAGCTTCCGCGTTGCTGGCCACCACCACCCGAGGAACATTCGGATAGTTACGATCTAGCCAGGCACGACACTGGGCCAAGCTTTGCGCATGAGACAGAATCTGACTAATTTCGCCGCCGCCGTCTTCATGCCTTAATAAGGCATGGTGAATCGGCATTTCTACTTCAGCGCAGATTTGTAATTTGGAACTCAGAAAGCAATCTAAAGTGTGGTTAACCATGCCTTCTGTAGAATTTTCAACCGGGACAACCCCATAGTGCACAGACTGACTTTCAACTTCGCGAAAGACCTCATCGATAGAGCTCATGGGCTTGGTGGTCGCAAAGTGACCAAACTGCGAGATCGCCGCAGCTTCCGTGTAGGTGCCTTCCGGCCCAAAGTAGGCCACGGTGAGCGGTTGTTCTAAATTTAAACAGCAGGAAATAACTTCGCGAAAAAGCCCGGCAACATCTTGGTTGGTCAACGGTCCAGGGTTGGCCTCCATCATGCGTCGCAAGATCTGCGCCTCACGCTCTGGACGATAGAATACCGGCGGCTCATCGCTGGTGCCGCCTTCGGTGATTTGACTCTGTTTGACTTCACCCACCTCCAGCGCGCACTCGGCTCTGGCATTTAGCAGCCGTAACAATTCCTGGTCCAAATTATCTATACGCTCACGCAGCGGTGCTAGTTTATCGTTGTCATCACTCATTGGCTTGAGGCCTATGTTGGCTTAACCCTGTTCTTGCTCAAAGACCCGCATGTACTCGACCAAAGCGTCTACCGCAGCTTCAGGTACGGCGTTGTATATGCTCGCTCGCATACCCCCGACACTACGGTGACCTTTCAAATTGTACAAGCCTTGAGCCTGCGCACCGGTCAGGAATTTTCCGTCCAGTTCGGCGTCAGGCAATGTAAAAGGTACATTCATTGTTGACTGATATGACTGATCCACAGGCGCTCGGTAAAAATTGCTCTGCCCAATGGCTTGGTAGAGTTTGCCTGCTTTGCGATCGTTCAAATTTTGCATTGCGCTAAGACCGCCTTGCTTCTTTAACCATGCAAAAACCAGCCCTGCCAAATACCATGTATAGGTGGGTGGTGTATTCGACATGGAATCTGCTTCCGCCTGGGCGACATAGTCTATAAAGGTAGGGGTTTCGACACGAGGCTTACACAGATCTTTGCGAACCACGACGACTGTCAGTCCGGCCGGTCCGATATTCTTTTGCGCACCGGCATAGATCACACCAAATTGATCAACCTCAATGGGCCGTGACAAGATATCAGACGACATGTCCACCACTAACGGGCAGCCAACCTGCGGATAGGTTTTAAACTGCACGCCACCAATGGTTTCGTTGGAACAGATGTGCAAGTAACGAGCGTCGTCGCTGAGGTTCCACTCACTAAATCCAGGCACCGTGGAATAATCTTCACCTGCACTAGAGGCAACCACGTTAACCTTGCAGTATTTGCCGGCTTCTTTTATAGCCTTCTTCGACCAGGCGCCGGTGTCTAAATAATCTACGGTATCACCGCTCTCTGTAAGATTCAGAGGAAGCGCTGCGAATTGACCGGTGGCTCCGCCTTGTAGGAACAACACATGGTAGTCGTCATTTATGGCTAGAAGCTCACGGAAGTCGGCTTCAGCCCGAGCCGCAATATCAACAAATTCCTTGCTGCGGTGACTCATTTCCATCACTGACATGCCGGTTCCGGCGTAGTCGAGCATCTCGTTCTGGGCTTGAAGCAGAACCTCTTCGGGTAGTGCTGCGGGACCCGCAGAGAAATTAAAAGATCTCATCTTCATGGACCTCCAAAGGTAAAGTTAAAAATTAGGCGTGCCGGAACTACTCCGCTGAGTTGTCGCCCTCAGCATCTGAATCCGTTTCTGCATCTGTGGTGGGGGCGGCGTCTGTTGGCGAGGTATTTTCCTCTTCACCTTCCTCATCACCTAGGGCCGCGAGTGCAGCACTTTCCGCCGCATTGATACCAATTTCTTCGGCGATGCGTTCAACACTGTTGAGTTGTTCTTCGCCTTTGAGATTGATTAATCGTACCCCTTGGGTATTTCTTCCCAGCACCGAAATTTCGTCAGCCGCTGTGCGCACCAAGGTGCCCATGTTGCTGATCAACATCACTTCATCACCGGTAAAGACCTGCACCGCGCCCACAATTTGACCATTACGGTCGGAGGTTTGCATGCCAATGACACCTTGGCCACCGCGCCCTTTAACCGGAAAATCTGAAATGTCAGTACGCTTGCCGTAGCCATTTTCGCTCGCAGTAAGAACAGTGCCGTCTTCTTGGGGAATAATTAGCGCGATAAGTCTTTGGTCAGTCTTTAACTTAATGCCTCTAACACCACGCGCTGTACGACCCATGGCCCGTACGTCTGATTCTTTAAAACGGGCAGCCTTACCAGCACTAGAAACCAACAATACATCGCTGGTACCTGACGTGATGGCAACGCCAACTAATGTATTGCCTTCTTCCAACTCTAGCGCAATCAGGCCGCTAGGTCGTGGACGAGAGAACTGTTCCAATGGCGTTTTCTTAACCGTGCCGTTGGCTGTCGCCATAAATACAAACGAATCTGCGCTGTATTCTGTGACCGGCATAATCGCGGTAATGCGCTCTTCTTTGGCTAATGGCAAGATGTTGATCATGGGCCGGCCTTTGGCGCCGCGACTTCCTTGAGGAATGAGGAACGCCTTTAACCAGTAGACTTTGCCGACGTTTGAAAAGCACAGCAGCATGTCGTGCGAATTCGCGATCACTAGGTGTTCTACAAAATCTTCGTCTTTAACACTGGTGGCAGCCTTACCACGCCCACCACGCCTTTGCGCTTGGTAAACCTCTAGTGGCTGGGTTTTGCCATATCCCTGGTGAGAAATGGTGACAACCAAATCTTCCTCGGTGATCAGGTCTTCAACTGACAAGTCTTGTTGGGTCGCAACAATTTCTGTGCGCCGCTCATCACCATAGTTGTCTTTGATTTCATTCAGCTCATCACGAATAACCGAAAGCAAGCGCTCGTGGGAACCCAAAATATCTAGAAGGTCGGCAATTTCGTCGAGCACACCTTGGTAGTCTTCCATGAGCTTGTCTTGCTCCATGGCAGTGAGCCGGTGTAAGCGAATTTCCAGAATCGCCTGGGCTTGTTCCTCGGTTAAACGGTAAAGGTTACCGTTAAAACCAAAATCCTCACTCAAACCATCCGGTTTACAGGCATCGGAGCCGACTTTTTCTAGCAATTCGAACAGCGCTTCTGCTTCCCAGCGCCTTTCAATGAGCGCAACGCGTGCTTCACCGGCAGAGGCTGAGCTTTTAATCAGCTCAATAACCGCGTCAATATTAGCCAAGGCAACCGCTTGGCCTTCCAATATATGGCCGCGCTGACGCGCTCTACGCAGTAAATACAACGTACGACGAGTAACCACCTCTTTGCGGTGCTGCAAAAAGGCTTCCAACATTTGTTTTATGTTGAGTACTTTTGGCTGGCCGTCGACTAAGGCGACACAGTTGATACCAAACACTGATTGCAGCTGAGTCTGGGTATAGAGGTTATTGAGAATGACTTCGCCAGAATCGCCACGCCGCACTTCAATGACCACGCGCATACCGTCTTTGTCAGATTCATCGCGCAGTTCTGTAATGCCTTCGATCTTCTTGTCTTTTACCAGCGCTGCAATTTTTTCAATTAGACGCGCTTTGTTTAACTGATACGGCAACTCATGAATAATAATGCGCTCACGACCTCTGGCATCTTCTTCTACCTCGGCTCTTGCGCGCACATAATTCTAC
>JBNMMV010000036.1:0-19826 GCA_051270205.1 Limisphaerales bacterium | reverse complement strand
GAACCCTGCGGTGATGAGTCTTTGCTACTTTTCTTGGATAGAGTACTTGCAAGGGGAGTTTGGTAGCGCGTTGTCGACGGTGGAGCAGGCAGTGGATTTGGCCGAGTCTCTCGACCACCCATTTAGTCGGGGTGTAGCCTACTCCTTTCTGGCAGGCACCTATCTTTGGCACGGTCGAATGGACGAGGCAATTAGCGCTTCTCAACAGGCGATAACGCATTGTAGAAGTCACGGTTTTAGTATGTGGGAGGCGTTCGCAACTGTGGTCAGCGGTCGTGCAAAGATTGGTCAAGGAGCGGATGACGCTGCAATCGCTGAAATAGAAAAAGGAATTGCAGCTTGGAGCAGCGTTGGAGCCGTGGTGACTCTGCCCTATTGCCAATCTATGTTGGCTGAAGCCCTACTACTAACCAAAGATACTGCGGGCGCTCTTCAACAGATTGACACTGCATTGGAGATGGTTGAGGGCAATGGCGAAGGTTTTTTCCACGCCGAAATACTGCGAATTAGAGGTGAAATATTGGCGTTGCAAGATGATCATCTAATTTCAAGTGACCGTCCGGCTGCGAACTTTAGAAATGCCTTGGCTATCGCTCAGGTTCAAAACGCACGTGGGCTAGAATTGCGAGCATTGACCAGTTTGGTGCAGAACGAACAACGTCTAGGCCAGACCCCCGATCTTGATCGGCTAGCAAGGTTACTTCAATCCGTTGATAGTCAGAGCCAGAATGCTGATGTCGTGAGAGCCAAGTCTCTGCTACCTAGTTAGCGTCTCTACCGAAAATGTGCTTCGGCACAGGCGCCAATTAGGCTGATTTGTCTTCGTTGACAGCTTCTAGATGTTCCCAGCGAGCGTAGGCTGCCTCGAGTTCTGTATTGAGTAAACTCAATTCCTCTAGAATTGGTTCAATACTAGATTGGTCCTGTTTGTAAAAATCAGGTGCAGTGGTCTTGGCGGATAGCTGTACTTGGTTGTTCTCAAGCTTTTCTATTTTAGCGGGTAGGCTCTTTAGCTCTTTTCGTTCATCAAAGCTCAAGCTTTTCTTTGGGGTGGAATTGCTTCGTACGGGCTTCTCGTTTACCTGTTTTGGTTCAGTCGTAGGTTTCGAGGGGGTCTTTATAGTAGGTTTCTTCGTCTGGCGTAGCCAGTCTGAGTAGCCGCCAACGTATTCACTCACACGACCATTTCCCTCGAGAACCAACGAACTGGTTATAGTTTGGTCCAAAAATGCACGATCGTGGCTCACGAGCAGAAGGGTGCCGGTAAAAGCCTCGAGTAGTTCTTCCAAAAGTTCCAGTGTTTCCACATCTAGATCATTGGTTGGCTCATCTAACACAAGCAGATTGGCAGGCTTTGAAAATAATCTGGCAAGGAGCAAACGGTTACGTTCGCCACCCGATAGAGATTTTACCGGTGAGTTTGCCCTTTCGGGAGCGAATAGAAAATCTCGAAGATAACTGATGACATGTTGTGAGCGATCGCCGATTTGTATTTGATCGGTACCTGGAGCGAGGTTGTCGCGTACAGATTTTTCCGGGTCGAGCTGCATGCGCTCCTGATCGAAATAGGCGATGTTGAGTTGGCTGCCTTGCCGAATGGTGCCAGTATCAGGTTGCAAATCGCCAAGCATCAGTCGCAGAAGTGTGCTCTTACCACTGCCGTTGGGACCAATGATACCCACGCGGTCACCGCGCATTATAGTAGTACTAAACTGATCAACAATGGTCTGGTCGTCGAAGCCGAACGATATATCGTCAAATTCAAGAACGATCTTTCCAGAGTTACCCCCCTTGTCGACTGACATCGCAACACGACCTTGCAGGTTGCGGCGATCGCCTCGCTCTTTCCTGAGAGATTCTAAACGGCGTACGCGACCTTCGTTGCGAGTTCTGCGTGCCTTGATGCCTTGGCGTATCCACACTTCTTCTTCTGCCAAGTGTTGGTCAAACTTTTTGTTGGCATCGTCCTCCGCCTCAAGTTCCTGCGCTTTGCGCTTTTGGTAAGCAGCGTAGGTGCCTGGATAGGACTTTAAGCTGCCGCGATCGAGTTCGATGATGCGAGTCGCGATACCGTCGATGAAGCTGCGGTCGTGGGTGACGAATATCACCGCGCCTGAGTAACCTCGAATAGCTTCCTCGAGTGCCGAGATTGAAGCGATGTCGAGATGGTTGGTAGGCTCGTCTAAGATGAGTAAATCTGGTTCACTGACCAACGCTTGTCCCAACATGGCGCGGCGACGGATGCCGCCACTGCATTGGGACATTAAGGCATCTGCTGGTAGGTCAAGTCGGCTCAACACGGCATCTACCCGTGCCGACACATCCCAACCATCAAGCTGTTCGATTCCTTCCTGTAATTGTTCCAGTTTCTTGAGATCGGCATCATCCGCTACATTTTGGCTAACGTGGTGGAAATCTGCTAACAATTTACTGAGGTTGCCGAGCCCGCTGGTGACTGTCTCATAAAGTGTCTGGTCATCGCCGTCTGGAACTTCCTGGGCGAGTTTTGCGATCTTGATGCCATCCTCAAGCCAGATGTTGCCGGAGTCGAGTGGTTGTTCACCAATGATTGTGTTCAATAGAGATGATTTGCCTGTGCCATTACGGCCGATTAGGCAGACTTTCTCGTTTGCATTAACAACTAAGTCGACATCGGATAATAGGTCGACGTGACCAAATGCTAGGTTGGCTTTCTGTAGTTGGAGTAGTGGCACGGTTCAGCTCTAGAGTTTCAGATCTAGAGTTTCAGGATAACGGGCGCGCACTCTACAACGAAGAGGTGTACACGTACCACGTCTTTCGCAACTTCATCTTGACTTTAGAGTATTAAAGCCTCAGGGTCCCGACCTCATCGAACGTGCAGCGCCGCTTGCGGCGACTTTATCGATAACCCGTCCTCCTTAATCGCACGTAGGAACTACGGCGATTGCATCTCATGCAGTCCAAAAACCGCGCTCTTTACGCAAAGTCACCTTTTACTGGTGGGATGTGTAGTGCGCACTAGGAAATATATTGAACCAGACTAAGACTTCCGCTTTTACCCAATTGGGTTTAGCGTCAACATTCGACCGAGAGTTAATCGCGGCGAACTACCATGAACCGTCGAAAATCCAAGCCCAGGCCATTCCTGTGCTACTTGATGGATCTGATGTGTTAGGTATTGCCCAAACCGGTACCGGTAAAACTGCGGCCTTTGGATTACCGCTCCTTCAGCGCTTGCATGAAGAGAACTCTCCAGCTCAATCACGCCATCCTCGGGGATTAGTGTTAGCGCCTACCCGTGAACTGGCCATACAAATTGTAAAAGAACTCACTTACTTCAGTCGGAATACGCAGCTGAAATTGACCGCTATCTATGGCGGAGTGGGCCAGAACCCTCAGGTCAAAGCTTTGCGCCAAGGCGTCGATATTCTTGTTGCCACGCCAGGCCGCTTACTCGATCTTATAGAGCAAAAACATCTGAAACTTAGCCATGTATCAATGATGGTTTTAGATGAAGCAGATCGTCTGTTGGATATGGGATTTATTCGTGACGTGAAACGAATTGTCGCAATGACGCCTAACACACGCCAGTCATTACTTTTCTCCGCCACGTTGCCGAACGAAGTGAAAACCCTCGCTGCAGAAATGTTAAAAGATCCGAAGAAGATTGACATTGCGCCAAAGCAGCTCACGGTTGAAAAAATTCAACAGAACGCTGTAATCATTGGCAACGAAAACAAAAAGGCCGCGCTTGAACATATTCTAACGAACACATCTGTCGTTAAAGCAATTGTTTTTGCTCGTACCAAATATGGTGCTGACAAGATTGCTAAGCAACTGTGCAAATCGGGTATTACAGCTGAAGCGATTCACGGTAATAAATCTCAAAATGCTCGTGTGCGATCTCTTGAATCCTTTAAAAAGGGAAAGTGCTGGGTATTAGTGGCGACGGATGTTGCGTCGCGTGGTATCGACATAGAAGGCGTTACTCACGTCATCAATTATGAATTGCCGCATGAGCCTGAGAGTTATATACACCGGATTGGTCGAACGGGTCGAGCGGGTGCAGATGGCATTGCATGGTCTTTGGTTGATCCGAATGAGCGGAAACGATTGAAAGCGATCGAGCGTCTAATTGGCCAGAGCGTGCCATTGGTTCAGCTGGATCTGCCGAACATTGTGAGCACGGTCACTGAAGAACGCCCTAAGACGGAAAACAATAAGTCGAACGAAAGATCCGGCTCGTCCAAACATCGAGGGCGTCGAAATCCTCAAGGTAGGTCGAAGCCCAGTTCTGGAAATAGTTCTGGATATAGTTCTGGAAATAGATCAGGAAATAGTTCCGGAAGTAGTTCGGGGACTACTACTGGATATAGTTCAGAGCATAGTTCGAGAGCGCATTCCGGACGTGGTTCCTCCACTGAATCTTCTGCTGATGACAATCAGGAGTCGCAGAACGATAGTCAACGACAACCCAAACGACGTCGGACCAAGCGTCGAGCTGCATAGTTGGATTGAACGCCACTAACCCGTAAGGATCATAACGAGGCGTTGGGCGCCTCGAGTGCAACCTACTGTTCCGTGCTAACGTTGCCTTGGGTCATGCACGGGGCGCGTAACAATGAACGAGAACTGGTCCGGGCGATTGGCCTTTATTCTGGCTTCCGTCGGCGCGGCGGTCGGGCTCGGCAACATCTGGAAATTTCCCTACAGCCTCGGTAGCAGTGGCGGTAGTGCGTTCATACTGATCTATCTGGCAGCCATCTTCCTGATGGCATTGCCCATCATGATGTCGGAAATGGTAATTGGTCGTCGGGCACGTAGCAGTGCGCCCACTGCCTTGAGTCGGGTTGCCGTGGAATCTGGTTTGTCGCCACGCTGGTCCTGGCTTGGCTGGATGGGCTTGGCTGCAGTTTTCTTGGTGTTTAGCTTCTATAGCGTTATTGCCAGTTGGGCGGCAGCCTATTTGGTCGAATCCCTACGTGGTGGTCTTGCCGGCCTTTCTGCAGAGCAAGTAGGTCAAAACTTTGGGTCCTTTCTTGCAACGCCAGGTCCAATGGTTGCCTGGCATTTTGCCTTCACTGCAGTGACAATATTGATTGTCAGTCGCGGTGTTCAACGTGGTTTGGAACCGCTGGTTAAGCTAGTAATGCCAGCACTGCTAATAACGTTGCTTGCTCTATCAGTTTACTCAGCCCTCACCGGGGAGTTTTTAAAAGCGCTCGAGTTTTTGTTCAAACCCGACTTTTCCGTGGTGACGGCGGGCGTCGTACTTGCTGCGGTTGGACAAGCCTTTTTCTCCCTCAATGTGGGTCTTGGAGCGGTGCTTACCTATTCGGCTTACTTGCCGGCCAACGTCAATATTGCGCGGTCAGCTTTTTTTGTAGCCTGTGGAGATACTTTGGTTGCCTTGTTGGCAGGTTTAGCTATTTTCCCCATTGTCTTTGCCTATGGCTTGGACCCAGGCGAGGGCCCAGGACTTGTCTTTGTAACCTTGTCTACGGCATTTGCTTCAATGCCCGGTGGTTCAATTGTTGGCGCTGCTTTTTTTGCGATGTTGTTAATGGCTGCGCTGACTTCCTCCATCTCTATGTTGGAAATAACCACTGCGCGAGCAATTGAGAACGGTAGGTTTAGCAGAAAGGTGGCTGCGACAGGTGTGGGCTTTGCGTCTTTCTTGGTTGGACTGATTACTGTGTTTTCTTTTTCTAGTTGGTCAGATTTCTACCCGCTGGGTGCATTTGAAACTTTTGCCACAATGACGCCGTTCGACCTAATTGACTACTTGGTGTCTAACTTGATCTTGCCGATCGGCGGGGTGGCGTACGTGTTGTTCGCCGGTTGGTGGATGAAACGCGAGGTGGTAGTAGAGGAGTTAGGCTTGGGCTACGGCTTTGCTTTTAAGGTTTGGCAAGCACTCGCCAGGGTGGTAGCCCCCCTGGCAGTCGCTAGTATCTTTTACTTCAACCTAACGGTCTGATTCAAACGCTCACTTCGGCGTCGGTTACCCAATTGCCGTGGAAACCGTAAGGTACTCGGTTCGGCAAGTGAATCTGAGCCAGTGCCGGCTGAGATAAATCTTGTGCATCCAAAATGACCAAATCACTGGTATTTTTGTTGGCGTCAAAAACGTACGTCATTAGATATCCGTCGTCTTCCGCTGTTGCGCCTTCGCGAGGAATGAAAACCGGTTCAGCACTTTGTCGGCCAGCACCTACTTTATGTTCCGTAGCTGTACCTGCTTTGAGGTCATGTTTATAAATGGAAGGGAATGTATAGCCATCCACCGCGACCGTGTACCCGTACCGATAAGGCTTGCCGTTCAGACTGGGGTGGCAGCGTGGAAATTCCTGGGTGCGCGCGTCAATAGTTTCCTCAGAGACCTTGCGGGTGTTCGGGTTAATGGTCCATCGGTCCAGTCTTGGAAGACTATCGCCAAAGGGGCCCAAGATGTCTTGAGCGAACATCTTTTCGTATCGACATACGTCAATAACAACGTTTCCTGCCTCATCTTCGTAGGCGTTCATGGGATGGTAGGTGTAATTTGGCTTAATTGGGCACCAAATAACATCGCTGCCATCACCATTCCGCGGTACTAGCCCAACGCGTGGTTCGTGTTCCGCATCCCAACGAAACGGGAAGGAAGCGCCAGTTCCCAAAGCCATAAAGCTCAGAGTTACCGGGAGGTCGAACACGACTGCGTAGTTCTTCGTTAAGCTCATGTCATGAATCATCGACATCCCATTCATCGGGATTTCTGTCTCGTCAGCCCATTCACCGTTGCCATCTACGACAACATAGCGAACGTGATCCTGGAGGTTGGCCCAGTCATAACACAGTGCGTGTAATTCGCCGGTGTCGGGGTCTAACTTTGGATGTGCAGTAAAACCAGTGCCAATGGAGGTATTTTCGCCTATTGAATCGAGGGTGAAATTCAGGTCCTCCGGCATGCCGCCGGACTCGACGATGGCCATGGTTCGACCGCCGTGTCCAATCACGTTGGTGTTTGCGCCGCTGCCACCGACGAATCGGCTGTGATACCACTCAGCTCGTCCTTCGTTCAATCGTACGCCGTGAACCATGCCACGACCTGTGAACCAATGATAACCACCGTCTGCAGCGTCTACAGTTGGGTTAGGTCCATTACGCAAAAAGCGTCCCTGAAGTTCAGCAGGGATAGTGCCGGTGACGTGTAAGTCGGAAACGGTCGTTTCTGCGGCCACGGGCCCGAAATTGGACTGCAGGTACGGATTCTCATCGGAACCACCGCTACAACCTGTCATACCCCAAGGCATAATGGGCAAAACGAGGCCACCTTTTAGTAAATGCCGTCGACGCATGCTTAGACTCCTGTTTAGGTGATTCCATTCTATGCCCGTACGAGACAATCGGCTAGCTCACTTTGAGTTGGTAGGCGAGCAGTCCGCCGATGAGAAGTGGTATCGCGAATACCAAAAAATTGGCCTCAATGGAAAGTCCAGCTGCGATCATATAGCCGGCGATGCCAGGACCTACTACGGCGCCAAAACGGCCAAGACCGATGGCCCAACCAACACCCGTGCCACGAACTTGAGCCGGGTAGATCTTTGCAGCCACCGCATACATGCCTGTAAAGCCTCCCTGCAACCCGAAGCCGATGATAAATATTAGGGTTAACAATGCCCATTCGCCCATATCGCTTGCAGCAACAGCAGCGAATACCCACATAAGTACAGCGGCCGAGACTGTAAAAAAAGTGATGAGAGTGGTTAAGGTCCAACGTGTTGCAAGTGATCCCAGCGCAAAAATACCGAGTACGCCGCCAAAGTTAAACAGCGTGAATGCCGTGTTGCCAACCTCGGCATCATAGCCAAGGTCGATGATGAGCTTAGGCACCCAACTCATAAGAAAGTAGAGTGTGCTAATGCATAGAAAGAACGCGGACCACAAAATCAGGGTCGAACGACGAAGCTCCGGTGTTAGTAAGGACAACATTTTTTCAACAACGTTTTGGTTATCTACGTCTGTAATCCCAGCATCCTGTGCCGCCGGAAGCACAGCCACCTCGGGACGAGCCAGAGAAGTGAGTATCTTGTTGACCTTTGCTAATGCAGCATTCGGCTTTTTTGAGGCGAGAAAGTGAAGTGATTCTGGGATAAAGAAATATGCGATCACCGCTAGGACCAACGTGATGCTGCCGCCAGCAAGGAACATGCCACGCCATCCGAACTCAGGAATGATAGCGCCCGCGGTTAGACCAGTCAGCATGGCACCCAAAGGATAGCCTGCGGTCACGGCTGTGACCGCCAAAGCTCGAAACCGCTCAGGCATATACTCCGCAGCCAGAGTGGCAACGCTTGCTAACATAGCGCCAGCACCTAGACCGCTAATAAATCTCAAGCCGATCAAAACCGGTAAAGTAGAGATTTGGGCAGTTAGAAAGACGGTTGTGCCGACGACAAATAGCGCGAAAATGATCATCGTACGGCGCCCGATAATGTCTGAAAGAGGCGCTATGAACATGGCACCCATCATCATGCCAGCAAGAGAAAAGCTAAACACCAGGCCTAAGGTATCTGCTCCCAGCTGCATTTCTTCGCCAATTTGATGGGCGGTTACTGCCATGGCCGTGATATCAAAACCATCAACCATGTTAAATATTAGGCAGAGCCCGACAATGATTATCTGACGGGCAGATACTTTCTGATCAATGAGGTCCGCAACAGTTTCGGTTGTAGGCATGGTGGGTTCTTATAAATGTTGTTCCGGATCTTCCGTCCGCATGATAGTCGATAAACCGCTTCTAAACCTCCTAAGGCACGCACCCGAATAGAGACTTCCATGAGTCGGTCATTTAGGATGATGAGGATATGAGGTTTTTTTAAAACAGAAAGGAATTGGCTTGTCAGTGATGAACCTTAAGTTGTTTCGGAAAGAAACACGCGTTTGGTTAGCAGAAAATTGTCCTCCGTCTATGCGTACACGCATGGTGCCTGGTGAAGAAGTGGGCGGTGGTGCGAAACGTCGAGGTTCGAATCCTGAGGCCTACCTGTGGCTGAATCGTATGGCGGAGAAAGGCTGGACGGTGCCCACTTGGCCCGTTGAATATGGTGGAGGTGGTCTTTCGACAGATGAATTTCTTGTGCTCCTTGAAGAACTTCAACGCATAGAGGCTCGCCCTCCATTAGGTGGAATGGGGGTATCCATGATTGGTCCCACCTTGCTTGAGTACGGTAACGAGGAGCAGAAAAAGCGACATTTACCGAAAATAGCAGCCGGTGACTTGGCATGGTGTCAGGGCTACAGCGAGCCAGGAGCGGGCTCCGACCTGGCAAGTTTGCAGACTTATGCTGAAGACAAAGGTGACTATTTTTTGGTTAACGGCTCAAAAATTTGGACGTCTGGTGCAAGTTATGCAGATTGGATGTTCTGCTTGGTGCGAACCAATCGCGACGTACCAAAGCATGAGGGGATTAGTTTTGTGCTCTTTTCTATGGATTCTCCCGGTGTGAGTGTCAAACCTATTGAGTTGATCAATGGTCGTTCACCTTTCTGTCAGACTTTTTTTGATGATGTTAAGGTGCCGAAAGAAGACTTGGTACATAAACTCGGCCAAGGTTGGACGGTAGGTAAGCGCTTGTTGCAACACGAACGATCTGGGTTGGCGGCCTTGGCGAGCGCCGATATGACAGGTCCTCTAGATCGTATTAGACCATCGGTTCCATTGAATGAGCTCGCCAAAAAATATATGGGATTAGACCAAGTCTTGGAACCCGCTTTGCGCAGTGAGTTGTTGGACAATGAAATGCTCAAACAGGCGTTCTTTTTAACGCAACAACGTGCAGTTGAGGAGTCGGCGGCGCTTACGCCCGGCGCTGCGACCTCGATTTTTAAATATGTTGAAGCCAATTATGTAAAGGCGCAGTTGGAGATTCAACTGAGCATCCGCGGCACTCAAGGGATTGGTTGGGAAGGGTCGAGTTTTGACGATGAAGAAATTAGCATGTGTCGCCTATGGTTGGAGGCGAAATCTATTTCCATCGCCGGCGGCTCAAATGAAGTGCAGCTCAACATTATCGCCAAACGCGTACTCGGGTTGCCGGGTTAGAAAAAAAACGGGGCGAATATGGGGGAGGGAAAGATGACAGATGTAATTAGCGGTCCACTTTGGGCGGCTCGGAACTGGTCGGCAAATGAGGGTGCCGGAAGCATTCACGATGATGAAACCGCAGCCGAGCTTGGTTTTCGGGGGGGAACCGTCGCCGGTGACGTTCACATGAACCAATTCCCACCAGTGTTGCTAAAAATATTTGGCAACGATTGGTTTGAACGAGGCAATCTGTCGCTTAGTTTCAAAAATGCCACTGTCGACTTAGAGCAGGTACAGGTTTTTGCACAAGCTCGGGCCCCAGGAGAAGATCAGGTTCGTGTCTGGATGGAGCGCTCAGATGGGTTGCTGGTGGCGACCGGAACAGCTGCAGTGGGCGACCATGCAAATTCCGAATTGCGAATAAAGGATTACCGCCCTAGTGACCCGAAAGACATGAAGATATTGGCTGGGCTGAAGCCTGGGATGTCTTTGGGTGAGTACGATGTACATACCGATACTAGCAAGCAATTTCAACGCTACGACACCAAGGTGGTTAGTGATCCGCTCGAATGGTATCGGGGAGAGTCACCTTGGGGGGAGCCTGTGGCGGCGCCTTGTACGGTTCTCGAGTTCCTATGGGCCTACCCAATGGCCGGGTTAAAGCCATATGTGGGAGAGTCAGTTGGGTTGTTTGGCGCCATAGAAATAGGCTTTGAAAACGGCCCTTTCCTCATGAACCGTGATTACCACCTCACCTGTCATGTAATTTGCGTTGGCCAAAGCCCGCAAACGGAATACGTTTGGTATGAAACCCAGGCATTTAATCAGGCGAACGAAAAAGTGGCATCCATGCTCATGCAATCTCGAGTAATGAAAGCCAGTTCGCCAGAATACGAACAATCAAAATAAGCACGGAGAAGGGTATGGCAGAAGTCGAGAGAATTGATGTTTATTTGGTTTGTAACGCCAAATATCACGATACAAATTTTGCTCGTTTGGAGCTTTTGAAACTGCTGGCAGAACATGAGGACATTAGTACAGGCGTGGCAGACAGCTTCGCCGATGTTGATACCATTGCTAATGCACGCCTGTTGATTACGTATACCTGCGATCTTAGACCCACAGCAGAAGAACAAGTGGCTTTGGGAGAATTTCTGAGCAATGGCGGTCGGTGGTTTGCTTTGCATGCAACTAATGCCATTTTGGAATTTACTGCCACCGGTAAAGTGGACACACCAGATCTGGCGCCAGACTTTATGCAGATGTTAGGTAGTCGCTTTGTCGCTCATCCAGCGAATCAGAAAATCAGTGTGCGCGTCACAGATGTGGTTCACGCCTTGACCACGGCCATCGATGATTTCGAAGTAGAAGATGAAGAGCCCTACTACTGTGAACCGCTCGGCTTGCAAACAGTGTTGTTGGAGGCATCCTACAGTGAACCATCCCAGGGTTATGTGCAGACAGATTACGGTACAGACCGAGAAAACCATCCGCAGATGTATCTCCACCCTTTTGGAGAAGGCGAAGTGCTCTATCTGTCGCTTGGACACTGCCAAGGCAAACACGATATGAAACCACTCGCCGACACGGTTTCAGTTGTTCGTGGTTCGTGGAACTCGCCAACTTACTATGAGCTTTTACGTCGGGGCATTCGTTGGGGAATAGGCACTCTCTAGTGTTGCGTTGGATGAAACCTGCCTCCGTCAGGTTCTGTCTAAAGATCTAGTTTGGCAGCTTGTTGATTACGTTTAGCTGCATGCACCACTTCGCGGTAGGAGCGGATAGATGTTTTCAACAACCGTAAGCGCCATTCACTGGCATTGTTGGAGATGACCGCTCGAGTGCGAGTGAGCAGCGCACGGACCTTTTGCAGTTCGTCGAGCAGTTTGTCTCTGGCCTCTGCCTTAGTGGTGTTGTTGAGTTTGGTTTCGAGTTCATTCACTTGGCCCAGGCGTTGAGATAGCTGCCTGCCAGTCTCTAGTGGTGTGTGGTCATCAGGAAAGTATAATTGTTGGGTCAGCCAGTTAACCGTCTGCAAAAGATCGTCGGTTTTCAGGTGAGCGTTCGCCTCCATAAATAAGCGTAAAGCGATGAGTGCGTCGTCACTGTGAATTTCCCGGGCAAGATCCAGGACAACTGAAAAGTCGTTCACATTTATGGTGGAGGGAAGGCCTTGGACACTAGAGCTCTCGAGCAGAGCTTGGAAGTTGTTTAGTGGGTAGGCAACGTTAATCGGTTGGGCCCTTTCGGCCCTGTCTTGTTGGGGGTATGTGCCGTAGTACGCATCGATCGCGTCAATGAGTTCGTTACTAACAGGGCGGCGGCGGGCTACTTTTCTGTAGATAACCTTACTGTGCTCATCAACGATATATACCGCATGTAGAGCGAGTTCTTGGGTGTCAGGATTCTGCACCCGAAAAGCTTTGACAACAGTCTGGGTCGGATCGCTGGCGAGTGTCAGGGTTAGTCCCAGCCGTGTCACCAGGGCGACTGAGTCTAGTGGCTTGTCCACAGATATTCCTACCACGGATACGTCGCGGCGGTTAAAACGTTCGATCTGATGCTGCAGCTCCCCGAGCTGGACATTACAGGCAGGTCACCAGTGGCCCCGATAGAAGACAATGGCTACGGGACCTTGCTGGCGGGCATTGCGGCTTGAAAAGGTTTGTCCACCAGGTGTCGCGAGCTCGAAATCTGGTGCCGTGTCGCCGATACCGAGTGCGTCGGGTGCGGTAGCGCTATAGCCATATTCGTTGAGACGTATGTCGCTGGCTTCTGCTGACCGAGAAGAGGGTTTGTAGGCTGGAAAGGATTCTGCAGTCACACTCTGCACGGCGAATGTGCTTATGGTAAGGCTTAGGGCGAGGATGAGGGCAGCTGATGTTCGCATTTGATAGAGCCCCTTATTTGAACTAATGACTGAACTGAAGTATGAACTGATGTTGTTGATAGGTATTCAGCATCGTGGCATAAATGTTATATCACTTTAGAGAGTTTCCATCATGACTGATTTACTACCGCTACGCGGGTCACCAGGGTCGCCTTATACGCGCAAAATGCTGGCAGTATTGCGATATCGACGTATCCCATATCGTTATCTGCAAGGGGCGAACGAAGCCCGCGACTTGCCAGAACCTAAAGTAGGACTCATTCCAATATTCTATTTTGCTGACAGCACAGGCGAATACACAGCAGAGGTAGACAGCACGCCAATTATCAGGCGTCTGGAAGACGAGTATCAAGGACGCTCGGTAATTCCTACAGATCCGGCGGTTGCCTTTCTCAACTATCTGCTCGAAGACTATGGCGACGAATGGCTGACTAAAGCGATGTTTCACTATCGTTGGTACTACCAGGCAGACATAGAGATGGCGGGCTCAGTGCTGCCGCACTACGCAAACGTAAGTGAAAGTGATGAGCTAATGGCGAACATGAAAAAGGTTTTTTCCGACCGCCAAATTAGCCGTTTGTACGTTGTAGGTTCCAACGACACTACCGCTTCAGTAATCGAGGAAAGCTATCAACGCTTTCTCGCCGGGCTGAACGAGCATCTTAAGTCTTATCCGTTTTTAATGGGTCAGCGGCCAGGATCTGCGGACTTTGGTTGTTTTGGTCAACTTACGCAGTTGGTCCAATTTGACCCGACTCCTTCCACCATAGCAGCACGTGACTATCCTCGGGTTCACGCCTGGGTGAGTAAAGTTGAAGACTTGTGCGGTATTGAAGCATTCGATGACGGGTTCGTTGACGGAGACGATCTACCTGAAACGTTGAAAGGCTTGTTAAAAGAAGTTGGACGTACTTACGTGCCGGTTATGCTCGCCAATGCCCAGGCGTTGAATGAAGGTCGTGAGGTGGTGGAGACAGTGGTTGAAGGCAAAACCTGGACTCAGGAACCTTTTGCTTACCAAGGTAAGTGTTTGCAATGGTTGCGTGTAGAGTATGCCCGACTGAGCGATGACGATCGGTTGCGGGTTGATGCCATGCTGGAAGGCACCGGGTGTGAAGCTTTGGTCGCAAGACCGGCATAGTTTATAAAAAGTAGTTTTCAAAAATACGGGTGCGGTTGTGCTGAAGAAAATATTAATAGGTATTGGTGTCACGATAGCCATCGTGGTCATCGTAGGTTTTACGTTTAGGCAAGAATTGATGGTTGCAGTTATGGGTTCGCGAATTGCGCCCGAGCATGACTTCAGCGCCGAGTTGGCGCCGGCTGCCCCAGATTACAGCGACGCGGCCTGGTGGGCAGCTTTACCAGAATCTGAAGACCCAAGCGATCAAATGCCGGCGGGCGTGGCGCGACAAGAGCAAGGTGTCGCCGTTTTCTTTGTCCACCCAACTTCTTATTTCGGTAAGGGAAATTGGAATCAACCCCTGTCAGCTGAGTCTGCGAATTGGGTGGTAGACGAACGTATTTTGCGCCACCAGGCAACTGTTTTTAATAGTTGCTGTGACGTCTACGTACCTCGCTACCGACAGGCGACGTTCTTTTCCTTTATGGACCAATCAAGCAATGGTGAGCAGGCATTAGCCCTTGCTTATGCTGATGTTGTTTCTGCGTTCGAACACTTTCTACGCAGTATCCCTGCAGACCAACCCATTGTGATTGCAGGTCATTCGCAGGGGTCAAAGCACGCCGCGCAACTGGTGGCCGAACATGTTTCAGGCAAACCTGTGTTTGACCGCTTAGTGGCGGCTTACCTGATAGGCTTTGGGGTTACAGACCAACAGATCGGTGACGTGCCGGTATGTCAGAACGCCGATCAGACGCAGTGCGCGCTAGGTTGGAACGTTATGGATGGAGAAGGCGCAGGCGCGTTCGGCGACAACGAAGGTTTGATCTGCACCAATCCCCTGAACTGGCTGAATAATTTGAGTTATGCCGGTCACGAACGCAATGAAGGCGCGATTGGCTATCCGTCATATGGCCCTGCCGAAGAGGGCGAAGATATCACTGCCATGCCGGTTGAAGTAGGTATTGCCGATGCCCAGTGTCAGGCAGACGGGCAACTTGCAGTGTTAGAGCTTCGCTCTACCGCATTCCCGCAGCGCATGTTCGGCAACAGTATGCATGTCTACGACTACAGCCTGTTCCATGCCAGTATCCGAGAAAATGTAGCCAATCGAATTCGGACATTTCTTGCACGCTAGCTCATGGCGTGACGACAGACGAACAGGCTGACTAGTGCTTGTCCCAAAAAGATAGATTTGATGTGTTTGCTATTCGATTCGGCATTTGATCTGGTGTTAAACATTGCACCCAACCTTGCGCCGCTCTGCGGTGCCCACACTCCGAAAACAAGCCCTGGCGAGGACGCCATGTCTTTTTTCTGCGTGTGGCTTGGGTTTGAAGGCGCAATGTTTAACACCAGATCAAATGCCTTAGGCGATCCCAATATCAAAAAAATCCTTTTGGGACAGACACTAACTAGCTTTTGCCTCCGCGATGACTCTTTGCATGGTGGGTAGCGCCGCCACGGCCTCGAACCAATCCTGCGCACCGGGTATGGCGGCGAGAAGGTCGAATTCGGCATGAAGCTTTGTCGATAGACGGGCGTAAATCAGCATGTAGTAGCAAAAGAAATCTGCATAGGTAAGTTCTGCGCCACCTATCCAAGGAGCGAAGGTGGTCAACTGACTAACTGCGGCAGCCGCTTTAGGCATTCCATCGCGAATCGCTTTGCTGTCTGCCTCGTCGACATCTTCACCTCGCAAGGCGCCATAGCCCCGTCGTGCTAGCCACTCCACATATAGCTCCATACTTTTGCAAAGTTCTTTTAGTTTGGCGCGGTCATAGGGATCAGCTGGGGAGAGTGGGTGTTGCGAGTGGGTTTCTTCGATGTACTCCATGATGGCAGTTGTTTCTGTTATTGGACCCGCATCTGTGTTCAGGCAGGGAATCTTTGCCATGGGGCTAAGTTTCAAAAATTCGGCGGTCGGTGGCGCAGGTTCGATAACTTCTTCGAACGGAATTTGCTTCTCAATGAGAACGGCTTTTACTGCGTTGTAGTAGTTGGAGCGGAGGCGGCCATGTAGCTTGATCATGAAACTCTCGATGGTTGGAATGTAAGGCTTCTTCAAGAGTACCGTAAACCAGGTGTTTCTATTGATTGGATTATAAATGAAACTAAAAGACCCAAGATTGGACTGCAAGAAAAGAGTAAAAGCATGGCAGTGGAAATTAGATGTGCGGAGTCGTCAGACTACAAAGGTTGTGTCAAATTGTTATCTCAATTGCAGGCAGCGACTCGGGATGAGAAAAATATTGAGCAGGGCGAGGGGCAAGCAAGCTTCTCCGGCAAAATATTTGAACAGTTGCTCACCGGAGAGCGGGGCCGGATTCTCGTTGCTGAAGAAACAGATGAAGAAACAGACGAAGAAACAGACGAAGAACTGCTCGGTATGGCGACCGTGAGTTACAACTTGGCGCTTCGCTATGATGGGGAGTATTGCCAGTTGGAAGAACTGATAGTCGATCCCAACGCGCGGGGTAAAAACGTCGGGGGGCTGTTGGTCATACAAACAGTAGATGATGCTCGGACACGGGGTTGCCAGGAGTTTGGGCTCTATCTTCTAGAAACAACTGAGCACAACAGACCCTTCTATGAGAAATATGGTTTTAAAGGGATTGGTTCAGAAATGCGCCAGGTGCTATAACGGTAGTGGACAAGCAAGAAGGCTTCTCAGGCTCTGCTCTATTTGAAAGAAGCGAAATTCGCCCAGGTAAAGTGCCGCTGTGGGTGAAGATAACTCAAGGCGTAGGGTCGCTACCAGGACAACACAAAGAATGGACGCTGACCACTTTGTTGCTCCTCTACTACTCCCAAGTACTCGGCCTACCGGCTACCTATGCCGCTGTCGCATTGGCGATTTCCATCGCGGTCGATGCAATCACTGACCCGTTGATAGGCGGTTTTTCCGATAATTACAAATCCAAGTATGGGCGACGCCACCCGTTTATGTTCGTAGCGATTTTGCCAACCGGACTCTGTGTCTTTGCGTTGTTCGCACCTCCACAGGGCCTCGGAGAGCAGCTGTTAGTCACCTGGCTGCTGATCTTCACCGTCGCGACCAGGGTGTTCTATACATTCTTTGCCGTGCCTTGGAATGCGATTGCAGCCGAATTGTCCCAAGATTATGCAGAGCGCACTTCTATCATCACTTACCGAATGATGGTCGGTTGGACCGGCGGCGTGGCATTCATTTTCTTGGTTTATACATTTGTTTTTCCAAGTACCGAAGCCCACGCTAATGGTTTGCTCGACCCTGGTCGATATACGATTTTTGCCTGGGTATTGGCGACGTTGATGGTTGCCTGGATGGCGCTGACAAGCTTTGCCACCTTAACTCAGCTTAAGTACTTGCCCCAACCGACCGCATTGATTGGTCGCCAATCGCTTGTGGATCTATTGCAAAGAACCAAGCAGGGACTGCGTAATAAGAACTTTCTTTTGCTGCTGTGTGCAACATTGATTTTTGGTGGTGTGCACGGAACGGGTCAAGTCTTCGATGTCTATATGAATATCTACTATTGGGAATTTAGTACAGAAGATATTCGTTGGTTTAGTTTGGTGGTGTTCGGCGCCATTCTTTCTTTTATGACCGCTGGCATTCTGCAAAAGCGATTTGAAAAAAAGGACATCATGCTTACCTCGCTGGGCTTAGTCACAGTGCTGGCCATGATCAAGGTGGCGGCCCGATTTATGGACATCCTCCCTGCCAATGGTGAGCAACTGCTTCTTGCGTTGTTTATTGTGCACGGTTCGACCATGGCCTATTTCGCCTCCATGGTATTGATTATGTTCGCATCTATGATGGCCGATATCGTTGATGATCAAGAGCTTCGCATAGGTTTACGCCAGGAAGGCGTGTTCTCAGCAGGCATCACGTTTGCAAGTAAGGCGACCACAAGCCTTGGCTTGATCATCGGAGGTGTCTTGTTGGACCAAGTCATTCGGTTTCCTGCAGAGGCCAATGCCCATCAGGTCGCTCCGGATGTACTCTTTCGGCTGGCGTTTGTGGATGGCATCGCCATCCCAGCCTTCAACGTATTTGCCCTTGTCTTGTTGTACAGGTACTCGTTGACCCACGAATCGCTGTTAGACATCCAGGCCCAACTGCGCGCCCGGGAAAATAGGGGTCGAAAATAGGGGTCAGAGTAAAGGGTCAGAGCCTAGCTCTGACCCTTTACTCTGACCCCTATTTTCGACCCCTATTTTCATAGGATTCCGCTGTTATGGTCGGCCCAGTAACGGTCCTTCAGTAGGCGTTTGTACAATTTTCCGGTAGGTAAGCGTGGTAGCTCAGCCTCGAAATCAAACGATCGGGGGCACTTTTGCCGCGAGAGATTTTCGGCACAATAGCTCTCCAACTCTTCAATCAATTCCTGGTCGGCGACAATGCCGTCCATCACTTGAACAACCGCTTTTACTTCTTCGCCAAGGTCTTCGTGAGGCACCCCGAATACTGCCGCGTCGGCAATTTTAGGATGTGTGATCAGTAAGTCTTCGGTCTCTTGCGGGTAGATGTTCACACCGCCAGAAATGATCATGAATGTTGACCGATCAGTCAGGTATAGATAACCATCTTTGACATATCCGACGTCACCCACTGTACTCATGGTGCCATCCGTCGACATGGCTTCTTGAGTTTTCTCGTTGTTGTTGAAGTAGGTGAATTCAGTTGCGGTCTTGAACCACAGCTCACCGGGTTCTCCAGCTGGGGATGGATTGCCATCCTCGTCCAGTACATGAAGCTCCCCTAAGATGACTTTACCGACACTGCCTTTGTTGGCGAGCCACTCATGACTATCCAGTGCTGTGAATCCCAACCCTTCAGTTGCGCCGTAGTACTCATGAATGATGGGCCCCCACCAATCGATCATGGCCTGTTTCACTTGAGTCGGGCAGGGTGCAGCCGCGTGAATTGCGATTTCCAGTGAAGAAAGGTCTGCTGCGGCGCGTTTCTCCTCAGGCATCTTGAGCATGCGGCTGAACATGGTCGGTACAAGTTGGCTATGGGTGACTTGGTATCGAGGGATGAGCGCCAGATACTCTTCTGGGTCGAAGCGCTCCATGATAATTACAGTACCGCCTTTACGAATCGTAAGATGGGTCGCTGCCTGTGGTGCCGAGTGGTATAAAGGTGCCGGCGATAGATAAATCATGTCCTCTCGGTATTGCCAAAGATCTGATAAGAAGGCGTAAAGCGGAAGGTTCTCCTCAGGCTGGCAGTCGGGCAGGGGTCGTAGTATTCCTTTAGGTCTTCCTGTGGTCCCCGACGAATAGAGCATAGATGTGCCTAGTGCTTCGTCCAGAATCGGCGTGGCAGGAAAGGGCTCTACGGCCGACTCGAAGTTTCTAAAAATGCCGTCTTCCGTTTCGCCACCAACCACCAGGCAGAGTGAAATGCTCTTGCAGTCTTTTAAGGCTTCTTTCGTCACAGCCAGCTTTTCTGCTGAAATTATTAGGACCTTTGATTCACTATTATTGAGGATGTAGGCAAGTTCGTCTGCTTTCAAATAGTGATTCACACAGGTGTAGTACAGTCCGCTTCGCTCTCCGGCACCGCAACACTCTAAGTAACGATTGTTGTTTTCCATAAAAATGGAATAGTGATCCAATTTTTTCAGTCCAGCATCGCGCAACAAGTGAGCTAACCGGTTTGTGCGCGCTTCGTACTCCCCATAGGTAACCATTTCACCACTATCGGCCATGATGAATGCGGGTTGGTCAGCTTTTGAGTGCGCGTACTTTCCTGCGTACATAGTCTTCCT
>JBNMMV010000035.1:0-20032 GCA_051270205.1 Limisphaerales bacterium | reverse complement strand
ACACTTCCAGGGTACCGTGATTTTGCAGAATATCTAGGTCACTGCCGTCCGAGTGGATAAGCACTATATCTAGGTAATCTGTTTGTAGTCGCTTCAGTGAGCGCTCGACACTCTTCTCACAAGCCTCAGCAGAAAAGTCATAGCTTGAGTTGCGACCGTCGAAAGCTTCGCCGACCTTGGTGCTCACCAGCCACTGATCCCGTTGGCCTCGCAACAAAGTCCCTAAGCGCTCTTCGCTATTGCCGTAGGCAGGTGCGGTGTCGAGCAAATTGATGCCGAGGTCCTGCGCTTTAGCAAATAACTCGCGTGCTTCTGCGTCGCTTGGAATTGTGGTGGTACCCGAATATTTGAGCCCTTCGGTGCGACCGAGCTTTACCAGTCCAAGCGCAAGCTGTGCGGTGCTGAATCCGGTGTTGCCAAACGCTCTGTGTCGCATGTTAGCCATCTCTATTTAAGTAAGGAGTTAGGGTTAAGAGCGCTGCCAGGGGGCATGGCCCATGGCAACCGATTGTGTGGATTCTGCTAAAGGCTGATTCTCTCCTGGAATTTTAGTCTGTTCATTCCTTGTAGGGGGATCTAGAAGCGCGATCACGCGATCACCTAAGTCCGGCGCAAGTGCGAGCTTGGTGGGAAAGCACTGTACAAAATTACCTTGGCGTTCAGCATACGCTTGATCGGGTTTTAGCCCGCCCGATTGTGCGGGCTCAGCGCGGTCGACCCAGTGCACGGCGTATTCGGCATCTCGCCAATCGAGCCAAGGTACGCAGGCCGCGAGTTCGGCTTTGGCGTGTGCGATCTGCTCCTCGTCCGAGCGGTTAACACCGTCAGTTGCGAGCTTACCCCCCATATACCAAACTAAACCTTGGTCATAATGGCTCGTTATCGTTAACCGCGGTTCGTTAGATTTCACCCCAGTTAAACAATGTGCCCATAGTTCAACGTTGTGAAGGGGTCGTACGCTCACTTGTTTTAGAGGTCGCTGCTGAATATTGAAACCCTCAACTTCGAGTTCGGTCAGTAAAGTGGCCGATCCGTTACCGGCACAGCTAATCAGACAGTCTGCGTTGATGGGCCCCTCAGGCGTTGTAATCTGCCAACCGGCAGCGGTCTTTGCAACGCAACTACTGTCGAGGTGTTGTTGCCAACATTGGCTTTCAAGGTTCTGGGTCAACGTGGTGAGTAGAGAAGTGGTGTCCACCACAAAATCGTTGAGCTCATAAACAACACCATCGAAACCAGAAAAAGCGGTGGGCCAGTCTTTGCTTGAGATGCGTTCAATGCGACCTCGCAATGCCTTAGCCGCAAAAAAACCGGTGAGCCGTCCCATGGTCGATGCTTCGGCGAACATATAGTACTGCTCGCTGGTGACTTTCATGCCACTCAGGTCTATTTCCCCAGAACCTGCCCGACAAGCCCGCCACCGGTCTGGCATCTCGGCAATCGCTTCAGAGGCTCGATTCAAGGTTCCGGCAAGCGCATATTTGAGACCGCCGTGAATCATGCCTTGGGAGGCGAGGGTTTGATCTGCTCCGAAGCTATGGCTTTCGAACAACGCAACACGATAGCCGCGCTCATGGAGTAGACGTAAAAGCCATGCACCGGCGATGCCACCGCCGGCAATGGCAATGTCGAAGTTTGTGCTGTCGATGTTGGTAGTGTGCATTTCTAATTCTGTATGTGTCATAGATTGACAGTTTAAAGCCGAGACTTCAGTCTGCAAGCATGTCAGATTGGTTGTATCAGACGGCACTTGTGCTTGCCCGTCCTTTAGTTCATGTACGCTTGTGGTGGCGAGCCCGCCGCGAGCCCGAATACGGCAAACGACAAGCTGAGCGTTTTGGTCACACACCTAGCGCCATTCGAAAATATCCTATCTGGTTTCACACGGTCAGTGCCGGAGAAACCATCGCTGCTGCGCCGCTCATTCGAGATCTTGCGGCACGCTACTCTGATCTGCCGTTTCTGGTCACCACCATGACGCCTACCGGATCTGCCCAGGTACAAGAGCGCTTGGCTGAGTACGTGGACCACTGTTATGCACCTTACGACTTCAAAGCTTGTGTACGCAGATTTTTTGATACGGTTCAGCCGCGGGTACTGATCCTGATGGAAACTGAACTCTGGCCCAACATCATCGCCGAAGCTAAGCGACGCGGCGTGCCGATAATGCTCATTAACGCACGGCTATCCCAGCGGTCTGCTCAAGGCTACGCGCGCCTCGCCAAACTTACACGCAGCATGCTTTCAAACATTGACCATATCGCCTGCCAAACACCGGAGCATCGTGACCGCTTCATAGGGTTAGGCGCAGCCGCTGAAAAAGTCAGTGTCACCGGCAGTGTCAAATACGACATTTCCCTACCTGCAGATTTTGCAGCGTTGCAAGATGCACTTCGTGGTCAATTCGGACTCAACGCCCAAACTCCCGTGTGGATTGCTGCATCTACCCACCCCGGTGAAGATGAGATAGTGCTTCAAGCCCACCGTATTCTGACTCAACGCATTCCTGGATTGCGCCTGCTTTTAGTACCGCGTCACCCGGTGCGTTGTGACGAAGTCGGCGCGCTCATTGATGCCCAGGATTTCACTTATGTCCTGCAAAGTGAGTCCGAACTTAACCCCCCGGGTCAACTAAATGCAGATGTGATTTTGGGCGACACTATGGGCACTTTGTTAACACTTTATGGCTTGGCCCAGGTGGCCTATGTCGGCGGCAGTCTAGTGGACAACGGCGGCCACAATCCTATTGAACCGGCACTTGTTGGGATGCCAGTGGTGTGTGGACCTTTCCAATATAACTTTGCGGATGTTATGGACAGCATGGCACGGGTCGGTGGCTTACAAACTGTCACCAGTGCCGAAGACCTGGCTCGTGCGGTTGGTGATTGGTTAGAAAACGATGAAGCCCGCCAGCAGGCAGCGGCTGCTGCCTTAAGTGTGGTGGACAGAAATCGTGGCGCCGAAGAAAGAATTCAGGCGCTTATTTGCGACCTAATTGACGACTCTGTTATTAACAGTCCTGCTACCTAGCAGGACTGTTGCTGAGCGAGACTAGGCGTTTCACTTGGTCTTGTGCATCGGTAAAGGTATTGAGCTCAGAAAGGTCATCCTCTATCAGCGTACCGGCAACCTGCTTGAGTAGCATGAGATCAATCACGTAGTTGTACCGAGAGTCTGCATAGTCGAACTGTGATGAAAACAATCGCTGCTGCGCTTGTAGGACATCGACGATGTTGCGCGTACCTACTTCGTAGCCAGTTTCTGTTGCATCCAAGGCAGACTGCGAAGACTTAATCGCTTTCAAACGTGCCTTTACTCGCACAACGTCGGTAGCCACGGCTTGAAATAAATTGCGAGTATCTCGGGTCACAGTGCGTTGTTGGTTGAGCAGCAATTCACGCGCTTGTTCTTTTAGCGCCTGTGCCTCTTTGGTACGAGAACGAACGATGCCGCCGTTATAGATTGGTACGTTCAACTGCAGCCCGAACACTGTCTGATCGGTGGTATCGACATTAAAGACACCGCCGGAAGGCAATCCAGTAACGTTGTGTACCTGAGTAACCGTTGCGTCGATGGTTGGGTAATAGCCACTGCGTCGCGCCTTCACCGTGCGGCGAGCGGCAGTCAATTGTTCCTGAGCGGTGCGAATGCCTAGATTCTGGTTTAACGCTGAAGCGACCCATTCCTGTTCATTCCGCGGATTCGGATCAACGATAGGCAGCTTGTGTGATAGTCGGTCCAAAGCGTCGTAGCTTTCGCCGCTGAGAGTGCTCAGGGTCTCAAAGAAAATAGCGTGGTCGCCGTTTGCTTGAATACGGCGAACTACTGAGTTGTCGTATGCGGCTTGTGATTCCAAGACATCAGTAATGGCCACTAAGCCCACATCGAAGCGTTGTTGAACCTGTTCTAGTTGACGCTTCACAGCCGCTTCTTCTGCAGCTGTGGTATCGAGTAAGTCCTGGGCTCTCAATACGTTTAAGTAGGCATCTACTACGCGTACTACCAGTTGTTGCTCAGTGGCGTCAAGATTGGCGCCTGCAGCACGAACAGAGGCTTTGGCACTGCTCAGAGAAAACCATGCATTCATGTCGAGAATGGGTTGGCGTAGCTGAGCGTTCCAGCCGTGATCGTTGAATTTTTGGTCGGGCACAGTTTGCCCAAAAAAGATGCTGCTTGGGTCCGTCACGGAGGCACCAGGAAACTCGCGATCTGTATAGCTCGTACTCGCATTCGCGTTCAAACTCGGCATCAACCCAGAGCGCGCCTGCGGCACGATCTGTTGGGTTGCGGCATAACCTGCGCGTGCGGCCCCTAGAACGGGATCGTTGTCGATGCTGGCGCTATAAACGTCCATGAGGTTGGTGGCGTGGCTTGACCCTGTCATTAATAAAAAACAGGTGCCAATGAGCTTCAGGGCGAAAGGTCGTGTAGATTTCTTGTACTTCATGTATTCACAGTCCTTGATTGGGCTCAGTTTACACCAGCCGTTACGTCAAAGTCGTAAATGTTCGACAAATGGTTCTAATTTGAGAAGTAGTCTGTGCACCAATTCAAACTTTGTAAATATTTACAAATGCGGGTGACCCTGGCGGCTGGGGTGTATATATTTAAACCATGAGTGAAAAAAGACCGGAAACCAGTGCAGATATCGTGACCCGCTCGCGGGCCATCGCCAGTTCTCGGCTACGTTCCGACCGAGCGCGCAAAGGCAGTTACAGTGTAGATCTGCAACACCACATGGCAGAGTGCGATGCCAACTACCACCGGCTGCTACGGCTTTTTCCAGACCTGAAGGTCGAAGACATTAAGCAGTTCAGTTTGGCGTTACCGCAGCTGAATGCCCAGGTTGAAATTTCTGTTCTGGAACGCGGGCCTTATACCACCATGCTCAAGATTGCCCTCACCGGGGGCGATCGGTGGGTCGGTATGACTGCACCGGAAATGACAGTACGCGTCTATCACGATGCGCAAAGTGCGGAAGTAGTGTCCTATCAAAACCAGAATTACTTCCATGGCAAGTACGACTATCCGAACACGCGAATGCGCCAGCGTGACGAAAAAGTTCAGGTTAACCGCTTCTTAAGCGAGTTCTTAAACCTTTGTCTAGAACATGGCAGTACTTCCCAGCCCATTTCCTTCTAACGTTCTTTTTTTAAAAGCACTTTTTTGTTTTTTTAAAAGCCTTTTTGTTTTTTAAAAGAACTTTGCCCCAGAACTGGTACACTGGCTCGCCGAACGCAGCACAGGTTTTCCGTGTGTTTTCGCGGCAAATGGGTTGCCCCCTGGCCATCGTTGGCTGGAGCTAAAAGTACAACTACCTAATTAAGAATCCATGGCAGAGAAAAAATATTCTGCAGCATCGCTGCAAGTGTTATCCGGTTTGGAGCCGGTGCGCCGCCGCCCAGGCATGTACACCGACACCACCCGCCCAAATCACCTAATCCAAGAGGTGGTCGACAACAGCGTCGATGAAGCCATTTCAGGCTACGCGCGCGAAGTTGAAGTCACTTTGAAAAAAGATGGCTCGGTGGAAGTGATCGACGACGGTCGCGGCATGCCTGTCGACCTACACCCAGAGCACAAAGTTTCGGGGGTTGAGTTAATCCTCACCCGCCTCCACGCTGGCGGTAAGTTCGACGATGAAAACTATAAGTTCTCCGGCGGCTTACACGGCGTTGGCGTGTCTGTGGTCAATGCCTTGTCAGAATGGCTTGAAGTCGAAATCAAACGTGATGGCAAATTACATACCCAGCGTTACGAAAAAGGCAGCCCCAAGGGCAAGTTAAAAGCCTCGGGTGATATAGGTAAACGCAATACCGGTACCCGCATTCAATTTCTGCCGGAAGCCGCCTACTTCGACTCTGCCAATATTTCTGTGCCTCGTCTGCGGCACTTGTTGCGGGCTAAGGCGGTGCTGTGTCCGGGCTTAAGAGTGTCATTGTCCGTTGAGTCGGGTAAAGAAACAGAAACCGAGACTTGGCACTATGAAGACGGTCTAAAAAGTTATCTTGAAAATGCGCTTGAGGGCGCTGAAGCGATACCCCAGGAAATTATCCTGCATAGCGCCCAGGGCAATCAGGAAGCGGTCGATTTCGCCCTGAAATGGGTAGTAGATGGCGGTGAACTTATCACCGAGTCTTACGTCAATCTTATTCCAACCACCCAAGGTGGTACCCACGTCAACGGTCTGCGTTCTGGACTCAACGACGCGCTCAAAGAGTTTTGCGAATTCCGCGATCTGTTACCACGTGGCGTCAAGCTCACGGGTGATGACTTATGGGAGCAGTGCAGCTACGTCATGTCGGCGAAAATGGCTGACCCTCAATTCGCCGGGCAGACCAAAGAAAAGTTGTCCTCACGTCAAGCCGCTGCATTTATTTCAGGTGTGGCCAAGGATGCCTTTAGTTTGTGGCTGAATGAACACCCCGACGACGGCGAGAAAATTGCTGAGCTCGCCATTAGCAATGCACAAAAGCGTACTCAGGCTGCAAAGAAAGTAGCTCGAAAAAAGGTTACCACCGGCCCTGCTTTACCGGGCAAGCTGTCAGACTGTTCTGGCCAAGATGCCGACCGGGCTGAATTGTTCTTGGTAGAAGGCGACTCTGCTGGCGGTTCAGCCAAGCAGGCACGCGATCGAGAATTTCAGGCGGTGCTGCCTCTTCGCGGTAAAATACTGAACACCTGGGAGGTCGATTCGAGTCAAGTGCTGGCCAACCAGGAAGTACACGACATTGCCGTGGCAGTGGGCGTCGATCCGGGTAACCCAGATCTGAGTGGTTTGCGATACAACAAAGTTTGTATTCTCGCCGATGCCGATTCTGACGGCCTGCACATTGCCACACTACTTTGCGCACTTTTTGTAAAACACTTTCGCTCCTTGGTCGAGGCAGGCCATGTCTATGTCGCAATGCCTCCTTTGTATCGCATCGACCTAGGTAAAGAAGTTTTTTATGCCTTGGACGAATCTGAAAAAGAAGGCGTGTTAGATAGAATTGTTGCCGAGAAGAAGCGCGGCAGTCCGATGGTACAGCGCTTCAAAGGCTTGGGTGAAATGAACCCGCTGCAATTGCGTGAAACCACCATGGACCCCGACACGCGCCGTTTGGTCCAGCTAACAATTTTGGACGAAAAGAAAACAGAAGAAATGTTGGACATGTTGCTCGCTAAAAAGCGCGCCCCAGACCGACGCAATTGGCTTGAGAAAAATGGCGATCAAGCCGAACTCGCTTAAGCGTAATCCAACCGACTACTCTAACTAGAGCCAGAGTTTATGACCGAGACCACACAAGACCCTGATGCGCCGGAAAGTGTTCCGTTAGCTGAATACACTGAGCGGGCGTATCTAGACTATTCCATGTACGTCATTAATGATCGTGCGCTGCCGCACATTGGTGATGGCTTGAAGCCGGTGCAGCGACGCATTATTTATGCCATGAGCGAGCTTGGTCTATCGAGTCAGTCCAAACATGTAAAATCAGCCCGTACCGTGGGTGATGTCTTAGGCAAGTACCATCCACATGGTGATAGCGCTTGTTACGAAGCCATGGTGCACATGGCGCAATCATTTTCTTTTCGCTACCCATTAGTTGATGGACAAGGCAACTGGGGTGCGCCCGATGACCCTAAGTCGTTTGCCGCCATGCGCTATACAGAGGCGCGATTATCGAGGTACGCCGACCTACTGCTGAGCGAGTCCCGCCAAGGCACCGTAGACTTCTCGCCAAACTTCGATGCCACAACAGACGAGCCGAAACTATTACCGGCACAAGTTCCGTTCGTGCTTCTAAACGGCAGCACTGGCATTGCCGTGGGCATGGCAACGGACATACCGCCGCACAATATTAACGAAGTGATCTCCGCCTGCATTCATATGTTGGAAAATCCTAAGGCCACCGTTGCCGACCTAATGACGCATATAAAAGCGCCAGATTTCCCGACCAATGCGCAGATCATTACCCCTGCTAACGAAATTAGGGAAGTCTACGAAACTGGCCGCGGAAGCATAAAAGCGCGTGCGGTGTACGTCAGAGAAGACAGCGATATCGTCGTCACAGCACTGCCACACCAAGCCTCACCGGCCAAGATTCTCGAACAGATCGCCCAGCAGATGCACGCCAAAAAGCTGCCCATGCTTGTCGACCTACGAGATGAGTCGGATCACGAAAACCCAACCCGCCTAGTATTGGTGCCGCGTTCGAATCGCATCGACGTAGAACGGCTCATGAGTCATCTCTTTGCCACCACAGACCTAGAACGCAGTTTTCGGGTGAACATTAACTTGATCGGTCTTGATCAACGTCCGCAAGTTAAGAACCTGCGCATGATTTTGAAAGAGTGGCTCAGCTATCGCGAGGACGTAGTCACTCGTCGCCTCACTTTCCGTCTCGACAAAATTAACGAACGTCTGCACATTCTTGAAGGACTGTTGGTTGCCTATCTGAACATCGATGAAGTCATTCGAATCGTTCGAGAGGAAGACCACCCGAAACAAGAGCTCATGAAGCGCTATAGTTTGTCCGAGATTCAAGCCAATGCGATTCTAGATTTACGCCTGCGCCAGCTAGCCAAGCTCGAAGAGATTAAACTCACCACAGAACAAGATGAACTCGCAATTGAGAAAGCGGGACTCGAAAAATTATTGGGTTCCAAAGCCAGACTGCGTACGTTGATAAAGAATGAACTGCTACAGATTGCAAAAGACTACGGCGACGAGCGCCGCTCCCCGTTGGTTGAAGTAGAAGTTGAAGCCAGCGCCTTCAGCGAAGAAGATCTACTAACCAATGACCCCATTACCGTGGTGTTATCTGAGAAAGGTTGGGCCAGAGCCGCCAAGGGTCACGAGATGGATCCCACAGAGCTCAACTATCGCGGCGATGACAGGTTTTCCCAGGCGGTACGAGGCCGTACTAACGAAACATTGATATTTGTAGATACCCATGGCCGTAGTTATAACATGGCACCACACACGCTTCCTTCGGCACGAGGTCAAGGCGAGCCCTTAACCGGCAGATTCAAACCGCCACCAGGGGCAAAGTTTGTAGGGGTTGCAATGGGTGCTGGCAGTACTCATATACTCATGGCGTCAAATGCAGGCTTTGGTTTTATCGGCACATTGGGGGAAATGGTCACTAAGAACAAAGCAGGTAAAGCCGTACTAAGTGTCCCGGCAGGTGGTGTTGCCCTGACGCCCAGTATTATAGATATGGAAAAACTCGATCAATCTTGGGTCGCCAGCGTTACTGACCAAGGCCGGTTGCTCGTGTTCCCCCTTAAAGAACTTCCAGAACTCAACCGTGGCAAAGGCAACAAGCTAATTAACGTACCTACTGCTGCCTTTAAGGCCGGTGAAGAAAAGATGATCGCCGCTGTGGTCTTAGACGAAAGCCAAGCGTTAGTAGTGCACGCCGGGCAGCGACATTTGAAAATGAAACACAAAGACCTGGAAAACTACATAGGCGAACGCGCCAGACGGGGTCGCAAACTGCCACGCGGTTTCCAGAAAGTCGACCAACTCACCGTCGCCGACTAGCAGGCTATGGCCTTGTCCCGTAAGGACATTCTTTAGGTATGGCATCGCCTAAGGCCCTTGCTCTGAAGTAGAACATTACGCCGTTAAACCAAGCCGAACGCAGAAAAAAGCCCAGGCGTTCACGCCAGGGCTTGTTTTCGGAGAGCGGGTACCGCGGAGCGGCGCAGGTCCGGCGCAATGTTCTACTTCAGAGCAAGGGCCGAATCGAATACCAAAACCTACAAATGATGTCCTTTCGGGACAGGCACTAACTTAAAGTCCGGCCCCCTTCTTCTCACTAAACCCCAATATCACCGTCTTCTGCCCCGCCACTAATCGCGCCTGCTGTTCCGGAAGTTCACTCACGCAATGTACAACCTGTCCTTCATCTAACATTGGGTGGTGAAAGGGTACCGCCCAATGTGATTGGGAAGTTTGCAGCGCCTTCTGCACAACGTCAGAGATCAATAGTGCTCGTGGTCTGGCCAAAGCCGCCATGATCAATAGGTGTTCAAGGTCAAAGTCATCGTCCAAATCAGAGAGATCTATGCTGGTGAGCTCGGCAGGTGATCTAGGCACCTGACAACGATCAAGGTAGCCGCGAAATTCCCCCAGCGTTTCGTACTCTTCCAAAAGCTCGAGTAACAGGCTGCCTGCACAAATCGCTTGGCTTGCACTTACAGTCACCTTATCGAACAGCACGAGTACGCCGCGCGAGTTGGCTATGGTTGAAAATCCTGGGTGCAAGGCACAGACTTCTTGAGCCATGGTTAGCCCATCGCCGAGGGCATTAGTGCTGCCTTGTTTTCCAAGTGCCAGCGCGTTGTGCAGATTAATAATTAGGCAAAATGCATCTTGCTCGGCGCCTTCAGGATTGTCCGGTACAGAGACGATTGGTAAGGATCGGTTGCCTTTCATGGTCAGCTGTAGCGTGCCCACGGTTAGAAAAGGCACGCCAATCAAAACAAACAGGGAACCTAACCAGCTGAGCCAGGGTGTTGGTGCCGTGAATGCGTCAGTGCTGAGGGTAATTGAAACATAGCCGGTAATGGTGTCATCAATGGCGGCGTGGGCCGTAAAGTGATCGTTCATCACTTGGTTGCCTGCCATTGCTAAAATTTCATGACCTTGGTCGTAAAATACTACGCCGCTTACTTCTGGGTAGGCTGCAATATCGGTGGCGATAACTGCCAATTCGATACGCTCTTGGTGCAGCAGCTGGCCGCCGGTGCTTTGCGCAATGGCGGTGGTTAGACTCTCGCCATATTGATTCATAATGGCGGTTGGTGTTCGCTCAGGAACCCAAAGCAGCAATAACATAACCACACACAAACACGTCGCTAGTGCGGCGGGCATCATAGTTTGCTGAGAGGGCTTGAACCGTTTCCACCAATTCAAAGGGATGTGCTTACATTCATACTAGCGAGCGACTAATCTAGCACACTTAGACGAAGGCAAAAGAAACTATGGGAGACCAATTGGCCCAGGAAATAATTCTCATCAACGTATCGGGACGCGACAAACCAGGTTTAATGTCGATGTTGACCGAGTCGTTGGTCGAGCAAGGTGCACAGCTTTTAGACATTGGTCAGGCTGTGATCCACGAGGACCTGGCATTAGGGATCTTAGTTCGACTAGACGAAGACAAAACCGGTGATCTAGTCAAAACCACCATGTTTAAGGCGAACGCCGCGGGCAGCACGGTCCGGATTACTCATGTTTCAACCGATGAGTATCACGCTTGGTTAGAAGCAGGTGGCCAAACCCGCCATATACTCACACTTTTGGCGGGGAGCAGTGGTGCAGAGGCATTGCTTGCGGTGAGTTCTCGCACCCATCAGTTTCAACTAAACATCGACACCATGCGGCGGCTGACAGATCGGGCTGTCGCGCAATTGCCGTCCGAAGATGCAAAGTTGTGTGTGGAAATGCGCATCCGTGGCTCTCGTGAAAATATGGCGCTGCTGCAATCCGAACTGATGCAGGATGCAGATCGCCTAGACTTCGATTTTAGTGTTCAGGTCGATACGGTCTTCCGTCGCAACCGACGCCTGGTCGCTTTTGATATGGACTCCACCCTCATTAAAGAGGAAGTGATCGACGAGTTAGCCAAGCGGCACGGCGTTGGTGACCAAGTAGTCGCCATAACCGCTGATGCCATGGCAGGCAAAATAGATTTCAAAGAGAGTTTTCGTCGCCGAGCTAAGCTCCTACAAGGCATGCCAGTAAGCATCCTTGAAGGCGCAGCTCAATCGGTCAGTCTCAACGCCGGAGCAGAACGGTTGCTGCGTGCGCTCAAACACTTTGGCTACAAAACTGCCGTATTGTCGGGAGGCTTCCAATATGTAGGCGACCACTTGCAGTCACAGCTTGGCATTGATTACGTGTTTGCCAACTCACTAGAAGTGAAAGACGGCCATATGACTGGCGAGGTGGTTGGAGAAATTGTTGACGCAGAACGCAAGGCCAGCTTGCTGGCAGAAATAGCTGCCAAGGAAGGTATTGCTCTTGAACAAACGATTGCCATTGGTGATGGCGCTAACGATTTACCTATGTTGACCAGTTCTGGTTTGGGGGTAGCGTTTCACGCGAAGGCGGCAGTGCGGGAAAGTGCGCGCCATGCCATCTCAAACTTTGGTTTGGATGCGGTCCTTTACCTTATTGGTTTTTCGGACCGCGACATTGATCAAGCCCTGGGACATTGATCAAGCAGTGGACTACTCTTCAGTACTAAAATCGTAGTCCATGTCAGATGTGGGTTCTTGCAGGTAATGGCCCTGAATGTAGTTCGCACCTGCCTGCCACAATGTTGACAGGATGTTGGCGTTTTCTACCATCGGTACTACCGTAAGTTTGCCCAGGCCCTGCAGCTTGCCAATATACTCCATCATGAGTTCGCGCTTCTTGCTGTCGGATTCCACGTTTTCTATACACTCGCCGTCGAGTTTAACCATGTCCACCTGTATGTGGCGTAGGGTCTCAAAGGGGTCGTCGATGTTGCCAAACCTAGACAGCGATGCACGACAGTGCATGGAGCGCAGTTTTTCGACAAATTCGCGAGTTTGGCGCAGGTATGTAACAGAATCGCGTTCGGTTACCTGGAAAATCACTGCGTCGCTCGGCAGTCTGGCTGCTTTAATAGCGACGGCCAGCCATTGGGGGAACTCAGGGTCTATGACACTGTTGGCTGTAAGGTTGATGGTCAGCCGGGTAGTGTTACCTTTTGCCCGATGCCCGCTCAACATTTTAATCGATTGTAAGATTACCCAGCGGTCAATTTTGCCAGCCACATTGTTGTCGATGGCTGTTTGCAAAAATTTTCCGGGTTGAATTTGTTGGCCTTCAGAGCCAACCATCCGTAAAAACACTTCGTAATGTTCGTCGTTGTCGCCGCGGAGACTGATAACAGGCTGGTACAACAAAACGAACAGTTTCTTTTCAATGGCGTCGTTTATTTGTTTCAAAACCAGACGTGCATTACTGGTGTCGGCATCTTCGTCGTCGTCAGGCGTTGCTATTTGAACCGTATTGGCGCCTTGGTCCAAGAGAGACAACAACTGACTGTAGGCACTATCCAGGCAGACGCTGGCACCTTGGTCCGGGTCGACCAATGCACCAGCGATGCTGACAGTCGGCCGTACCGTTTTGTCCTGAACTTCGAGAATAATCTCACCTATACTGGCTCGAAGGCGCTCGCCGAATTCGTTAATGTCCTCGCGATATTCAGTTGTTACCGCGATCGCAAACTGGTGGGGACTTAGGCGAACCACTGGAAACTCCGCCGCAACCTCTTCGATCTGCATCCAGACTTTGCGAGTAATGACTTCAGCACCTAAAAGTCCGTAGGCACCTTGTGTTTCTAAGAACGCATCAATACTCAGACAAATAATGAATGCGTCGCTTGAATGATTAGTAAACAACGTTTCGGCCGAGCGAATAAAGCCGGGGAGTCCGAGTTCTTTTGTTTGTTGGATTGTTTCAGTTGGCAGGCTCGATGGCTTGCCATTTGTTTCTTGTTCACGAACGGTCACTTGTAGACAGTCTTCACCTTCATACTGAGCGTTGGCCAGCGTCATGCTGCCCTGAAACGCGTCTCCACAAGACTCGCTATTGCTGAATTCAAAAACAGACTCTTCAGCGCCCTTGCGCAGGCTTTTGAGCTGTTGTTTCAACGTGTCAGCGCAATCAGGTGCGACTAAATCGACTAGAGAGGCACCGCACAGATCGTCGAGTTCGCTATAACCGAATAAGTTCAAATAGCCCTCGTTGGCATGAATGTGCATACCCTCGTGGACATAGGCGATAGCGGTCTTTGAACCTTGTAGCAGAAGTTGGCACCGTTGCTCTGCTTCTTTCAGAGCGCGTCGAAGCTGCGATGCATGTACCCGTTGGCAAACATGTTCTAATTCACGTTGCACCACCAGCGCCAATTGTTCAGGTCGACTGGCAGGTACTAAGTCTGTTGCACCCAAAGTTAGGGCGTGGGCAACTGTCCAAGGATTGTTTTCTTGCGTGTCATCGACCAAGAGAACAATGGGAACATGGGGTGAGTTCTCATGGATGCGCGGGAGTAGTGTATCTAGCCCGTCTATCTTATCCGTAAGAATGACGATGTCTGTTTCGCCATCGGCGACGATCTGGGCTATGTGCGCCAGGTCATCGGAAACTATAAGCTTAGTGGCGATTCCCGCATCACGTAGCGTTGAGTCAAGCTCGTGGGCGGCATTCTCCGATTTTTCCGCGATCAAAAGACGCGTAGTTAGGTACTGCGATGGCTGCGCCGACATATCCTTTTTCGCCCCAAGTCTATTGCAAGTCTTTGGTTTCCCGTCTCTAGGAACACCGAGACTATGAACCTTGGGTAGAGTCCTCTCTGGTCATAGCTGTCAGAGCGTCCATTTTGCTAGTACGGGTCGGGTTTTCCAAGTAACCATCCAGCATACGAAATGTGAACTGGTTAAAACTTTCAGTGTTTAGTACCGGTTCCATCAGCAATCCGGTGCTTTGCAGGCCTTGGCGTTGCATACTAATCTTCTGACCACTCACAAAAGGCAGCCGTGGTGTGATCATGGTCGCAACTTGGCCAATGGCATCCAGTGCGGGTAATAAAAAGCCCCTAGAGTATCCCGTTGCGCCACCTTTTTTCTGAATTGGCCGTAGCGCCAATGGGATCGCTCTGGGTGCCAGTAACTGCACGCCCATTTGTCCATTCTCGCCGTGACCTGCTATCCATCTTAAAACGCCAATACACCAGCGACTGTCCACTTCTTCGCGTAACCCGACTATCTCACCGACGTGGGCGCCGGTAGGCATCGTGTCTTCCCATTGCACCCGATAACCGCCAGGGCTCGTATCTAATGACAACAATTCATAGTGATCAAACTTACGCCCGCTCACCTTTCGAGTGGCATGCTGCAAGAGAATCGCGTCGGGGTCTTCGACGTTGTGGTTTTCTGGAATGCGCCTCTTTAGATCGTGTGCCTGACTCCAAGGGTCATCTTCGGGGGGAGAATTGATCGACTCAAAATCAACATCCAAAAAAGGATTTACCTCGCGTCGTAACACGGCTTCAGTGTTAGAAATTTGATCGGTAAAGTCGACCCCACCGGATAGAAAGTAATGCGCTGCGCGCATGCCCATGCAGAGCTTGACCCGCCCTTGGCTGGTAATGCGGCGGTAATGTCTTGGTTGAATAACTGACCAGGATTGCAGCAGATGTTGGATAAGTTCTGGGTGCATAAACTCAGGCACAGGAAGGTTGGTGCTAACGTCGTTTAAATACGCTTCAGTTTCGTACGCGAGTACCTCGGTATTCAGCACTCGCAAATCTTGCGATGTGTTTAATTTGTGACGAAAACTGGGCCCAGTGTTAGAGGCCATGTCCACCACCAACAAACCTTCGTCGGAGTAGTCCTCCAAACTTGCTTGCGCAGCCCACGCCTCAAGCGCAATGAAAGTAAAACTAAGGTCCTGGAAATTAAGTTGGTTGGGCTTACAGCAGGCAAACAAAAGGTTACGCAAATAGACGTGCGCAATACTTGTCGCATGATCACTGTCATCGGTGTCTTTTTGTTTGCTATCCAGTAGCTCCATGCTCTCGATGACGAGGTATGTGGTATGGGCTTTGTTCCAATAGTTGGTGGGCAGGTCGCGATATTGTTGGAAACAATATAAGCCAACACGCCCGAGTTCAGACAACAGACGATGTGCCGAGCGGATCAGAATGTCGCGCTGATCCTTGTCTTGCATGGCGGTTAGCCGAGCCTGCTCGAATGCTACTTCGTAGCCACCTGTCAGCGTGTGTGCCAGAACATGGGCGGGTGCTAATGTTTCGCGAGTGTTCTTGTGTAGACGTGAACAAACATAATGAACCAGGGGGCGGAGTGCCTCGAGCAATTCGTAACGTAACTGCGAGGGAATGTGTAGGGCGGTAATTTCCTGACAAGCAGTTTGCAGTTGCTCGGCGGTAGCGGTTGTGTTGACCAAAGGTAGATTCGAAGCCCACGAGTCAAGCGCGGAAGGCGTGGTCTCACTAAAGCTGAGTTGTGTGGGCGTGTTGGTTGGCATAGCCAAGCCATTATATGGCATCGCTCGACTGAAGGTGTGCAATATCGTAAAACCTTTATGGGAAATTACTTACGATTTAGAAAAATCCAAATAGGCGCCTACCACCTTCAGTAGGCTAAACAAAAGACGCCGAACCGAGGTATTATGCGCGCCGAGTAATTTATCAAGCTAAGGGTTATGGCGAGCTATTCTACCAACGAATTTAAATCCGGTTTAAAAGTCATGCTTGAAGGGGACCCCTGTTCCATTCTAGAGAATGAGTTTGTTAAGCCAGGCAAAGGTCAGGCGTTCAGTCGCGTTAAGTTCCGCAACCTCAAATCCGGCCGCGTTTGGGAACGGACCTTTAAATCCGGCGAATCCATAGAAGGTGCTGATGTCATGGAGTTGGACATGGAGTATTTGTACAACGATGGCGAATTCTGGCATTTCATGAAAACCGACGAAAGCTATGAGCAACTCGCCGCCGATTCAGCAGCCGTTGGTGAATGTGAACAGTGGTTGAAAGAGCAAGAAACCTACGTGGTGACCTTGTGGAATGAAGCCCCAATCGCGGTTGCCGCGCCGAACTTCGTGGAACTGGAAGTAACCGAGACAGACCCAGGTCTTAAGGGCGACACCGCAACGGGTGGCACCAAGCCTGCCACACTGACCACCGGTGCTGTCATCAAAGGCGTACCTTTGTTTGTCAATATTGGTGATGTGCTGAAGATCGACACGCGCACTGGTGAATACGTCAACCGCGTACGCTAATGCCGAATTGGCGCCCGTTAGCAAGCATCGATAGTCTCCATAAACGCGCGGCGGTGTTGCGTGTGCTTCGAGAGTTTATGCACGATGAAGGTATCGTCGAGGTGCAGACACCTGTGATGGGTGCAGCAACCGTAACCGATCCCGACGTAGAGAGTATTGTCGTTGGCGGTTCACAGCCTGCTTACCTACAGACCTCCCCTGAATATTTTATGAAACGTCTTCTGGCCGCAGCCATGCCCAGTTGCTATCAACTCGGTCCTGTCTTTCGCGCCGACGAAGAGGGCAAGCTACACAACAGGGAATTCACTTTGCTTGAGTGGTATCACCTCGACTTTGACCACCAACAATTGATGGTTGAAGTAGCAGCTGTGGTCGACTTGGTTTTAGGACCGGGAGATTATCACCAAGTGAGTTACGCGGATTTGGTGGAAGACTTAAATGCCCCGCGGGCGGATCTTGATTGGCAGTTCGCCAACGCTTGCGCAAAATTGACTGGCCGCGTCTTCGTAGTCGACTATCCCGCGGATCAAGCGGCGCTGGCGCGCGTGAACCCGCACGATCCCGCCTTTGCAACTCGATTTGAGTTAATTGTCGATGGCGTGGAACTGGCAAATGGCTATTGGGAGCTGTTGGATCGCGCCACTCATGAGGCGCGTTTTAACGCTGACTTGGCCAACCGCAAAGCGCGGGGGTTATCTGAACCGGAGATCGATTCAGCGTTTCTCGATGCCATTGGCCACGGCCTGCCCGCCTGTGCTGGTGTCGCCATGGGCGTCGATCGTCTTGTTATGAGGGCTGTGAATGCAGATTCTATCGAGCGAGTATTGGCGTTTCGGCGTTAGACTGCCAACTAAACCACTTACGCCTCTTACGCCACTTTTTATGTCACTTGGGCCATGAGTTGTCCCATACGAACTGCGGTGCCGGCTTGCCAACTGTCGTTTAGATTTACGGCGCCAGGGGGGAAGCAGCAAATAACGGTCGAGCCCAGCAAAAACCGCCCAATCTCCGCACCTTTCTCGAATGACTCGTTATGTTCGGTGTGCTGCTCCGTTCGATAGGGTGACTGGGGTCCACCCCACACGGTTTCTATAGATGCCACAATCATGGCGCCGACCAGAATCACCAGCATTGGCCCGAATGTTGTTTCGAAACGACAAACCAAACGCTCATTGCGTAAGAAAAGACCCTCGATGCCTTCCTCAGTCTTCTGGTTCACTGAAAAAAGTGCGCCAGGAATGGCCATTGAATCTGTCAGGGTGCCAGCACAGGGGAGATGGATGCGATGATAATCACAGGGCGCCAAATACACGGTACAAAAAGACCCGCCCTCGAAGCCAGATGATAGTGCGCCCGCCAAACCGTTGAGACTGTATCGGTGCCCTTTGGCTTGTAACAGAGTACCTTGCTTGATATCACCTATTTGGCTTACAGCGCCGTCTGCTGGACACACCACCGCACCCGCTCCAGCGGCTAGGGGCCGAGCGTTTGGTTTCAGGGCACGTGTGAAGAAGTCGTTAAAAGATCCGAAGTCTGCCAAGTTTTCACGCGCAGCTTCCGCCATATTCACATCATATGCTCTAGCGAATCGCTCGATAAAGGTGCGCTTGATCAGCGATTGCTCGCTGGCTGCAAGCATGCCTATCAGACGTGATAGGCCATGTTGTGGCACGGTTTTTTGCAGCGCGACAAACCAGCTAGTCACGGAGCGCTCGGATTATCGATGGGGGTATCTTCGCGGTTGCCCCATTCAGACCATGAACCATGATAAGCACGAATATTCCAACCTTGAAGCCTGCCCCACATATAAGAAAGACCCGAACGATGGTGGGTTTGGCAGTGCGTAATAATGGCTTTGTCCTTGCCGATACCTAATTTCTGCAGGGCCGCGTCTGCCGCTGGGTTGAGGCATTGCGCTGCATCTTTTAGAAACAACCAGTCGTAATTAAGTGCGCCGGGTATATGTCCAACGCGTGCAGAAGCTTGGCGTTGCCCTAGATACTCAGCTTCAGAACGAACATCCCAAATCACCTGTCCTGGGTCTTCAATTGCAGCCAGCACGTCGTCAACTTCGGCGATCGAGGTGCGGTCTAGGCTCAGATTTAATTCAGCGTTATGGGCGGGAACAGTACCCTCACCCGAGGCGAACGGAAGCCCTGCCTGAGCCCAGCTTTGCATTCCGCCGTCCAGGTAGTCCCACTGTCGGTGGCCGATTACATCTAGGGTCCAACCCATGCGGCCAGCCCAGCCACCGCCTTCATCATCGTAAACTACGCAACGGCGGTCGGGGTAATAGCCAATGCGGCGAAACAACTCGGTCAGTTGGGCCAGTTCTGGCAATCTGCCGGTGGCGGGAGGCACGCCTGAAACCAATTCCTGTGGAGTAACCAGAATCGCACCCTCAATGTGGGCTTGGGAAAATACTTCTGCTGAAGTGATTTGTAATAACAACAACCCCTCATCATCCCCCGACAGTCGATCTTTGAGGGTCTGTGCATCGATGGTTTTCACTTCGGACATAAAACGGGACTTTCACTACGGATTCAGGTTGGGCATATTAGCGTAATTCACCTGAAAGCGGAGCGATCTTGGCGGCACACTTAGTTTGGATGGACTTAGAGATGACTGGGCTCGATCCTGAAGTTGATCGCATCATAGAAATTGCCACCATCATTACCGACGGAGACCTAAACGTTATTGCGGAGGGCCCCGTCTTTGCCATACGCCAATCCGACGAATTGTTGGCCGGCATGGATGATTGGAACCAAACGCACCACTCAGCCTCGGGTTTGTTGGATCGCATGGCCACTGAAGGGGTCACGGAACTAGAGGCAGAAGCCTTGTCATTGGCTTTCATTGAACAGCATGTCGAAGCCAACACATCACCCCTATGTGGTAATACCATTTGGCAGGACAGGAGATTTTTGACGCGTTATATGCAAACGCTAGAAGGCTATTTGCATTACCGCATGATCGATGTGTCCAGCGTCAAGGAACTCGCCAAGCGCTGGCGGCCTGATGTTGCTGAAAGTTTCGAGAAGAAAAACGAGCACACGGCTTTGGCTGATATCCGCGAATCAATCGGTGAGCTGCGCCACTACCGCGAGCACTTTTTCAAGCTTAGTTAGTGCCTGTCCCAAAAGTCACAGAGACTACTAGACACGCTGGAAACTGGCGGGAACAACCCACGAGAAGTGCTCGCAGGCC
>JBNMMV010000034.1:0-20077 GCA_051270205.1 Limisphaerales bacterium | reverse complement strand
TCGGTTCGCGGGGAAGTGGTTGCATCAACCTTTGACGAACCACCTTCACGCCATGTGCAGGTAGCAGAAATGGTTATCGAAAAGGCTAAGCGTCTGGTTGAAGCGCAGAAAGATGTGGTCATCTTATTAGACTCGATCACACGTCTTGCTCGCGCTTACAACACCATTGTACCGTCTTCAGGCAAAGTGCTTACAGGTGGTGTCGATGCCCACGCATTGGAACGACCAAAACGCTTTTTCGGTGCTGCTCGTAATATTGAAGAAGGCGGAAGCTTGACGATTGTGGCGACTGCATTGGTCGAGACAGGCTCGAAAATGGATGAAGTTATTTACGAAGAATTCAAAGGCACAGGTAATCAAGAACTCCATTTAGAACGAAAAATTGCTGAGAAACGCGTATACCCTGCGATTAACATTCGCCGCTCAGCGACCCGACGCGAAGAGCTTTTGATAGGCGAGGAAGAACTGGCTCGCATTTGGATTTTGCGTAAGTTGTTGCACGATATGGACGATGTCGCCGCGATTGAGTTCATTATAAATAAACTTAAAGAAACCAAAACCAACGAAGAATTTTTCGCTTCTATGAGACGCTAACCAGGTGCTCAAAGCGGCCATAGTCGCGCACCATGCTCCGCGCATTACGTTACAAGCACCACCACAATACCGCTTTAAGGCAGGTCAGTACCTGACTGTGCAGCATGCGAACGGCACGGAAATTCCTATGTCCATCGCAAGCTCACCCCAATCGCTCCCATTCTTGGAGTTACAGTACAAACCCACGCCTGGCGACTCGCTCAGCCAGGCGATGGATGAATGCCTGAAACACGATCATCTGAATATCACACCAGCCACTGGTAGCGTGACGTGCCCGCCAAGTGATGAAAGCTTAGTCGTGGTCGCGGGTGGGAGTGGCGCCAGTTTGGCATTTAGTTGCGCTCAGTTTAGAAACAATAAGCCCGTGACTGAAGTGATTTGGTGTGTAGATAGAGTCGAGGATTTATATGCAACCGACGAATTGTCTTCGTTTGCTACCTTGCACGGCATTGTCGATGCGACCCACGGCCATGAGAATGCTGGTTTGCAGTTACTGGCTTCCCTGGAAAAGAAAGATCACTACATACTGTCTGGTAGTCCGGGATTCGTCTATGCAGCAACTGACGTACTTTTAGCAGTGGGAGTATCACCGCAATGCTTACAATCCGATGTCTACGACTACGCGCCTAGGGATACACCCTTGCGTAACACAGGCTCCGAAGGTTGTGGCAAGGTAGGTAAGCCACCAACAGATTGTAATAAATAGTCCGCACCACGCCGCTCGTCACCTAAGGCAATGCATAACCTGCCAAGCTCGCCGTATATCTCATTGCTAGGCTGAATACGTAACGCGCCTTCAAAATACTCCCGCGCTTCCTCAAATTTTCCTGCACGCAAACAAAGTCTTCCAAGCGTCACGTGTAATTCCGCATCACTTGGTCGAGCTTTCAACCAACCGCCCGCAGTGATGATCTGCTTCTGCACAGTGGTTACACCAACCAGCCCGTAACGGATGACTAGACTCTCGTTCCACTGCTGTTCAAGCACTATCCGAGTGAGCACCTCAGCTTGGTCACCTTGTTGTGCCGCGACCAAATTGTCCAACCACTGTTCAATGAGTTGCAGGTCGGCTTTGATTGCCTTGGGCATTTGCTTGAACGTACCCTCGACATTGGTCTCGTTGGTCAACTTGGAGACCCAGACCAGGCGCGACAGTCGGTTTAGCTCAACCTCATCGATCACTTTTTCCTTAGCCAGCACCTTCAGATGGGTGTGCAGCATTTCCCAGTCACCCAACGCCTCGTAACATTGAGCAAGCATGGCTAATACTGACTTATGCTTGGGAGCACGCTTACTGAGGTTCAACAAGGCTGCCAACGCCTGCTCATAGCGACCGTCCTTAACTTGGAATTCAGCCTGAGTAAGCAAGGCTGCAAACTTGGCACCTGGAGTGGTCTCGTGGGCGCGCTTAAGATACCCATCGCGTTCATCTGCGCGGCCTAACTCATGTGCGGCGCGCGCAGCATTGAGATAATTAATAAGCGGCGTTTCAACATGGCCGACTCCTTTTAGAAACACTTTCCTGGCTTCTTCCCAACGACCTTCAGCCATAAGCAAAAGCCCACGCACCGTCTGTTGTCTGGCAATCCGCGCCTTTCTACCACTTCGCCATTGCAACAGACTCAGTTGGCCTTTGAACAAGCTCCTAACGAGCCAGAAAACGCCACGAATGCTCAAGTAGACGGCAACCAGTATCAAAACCGCTACCCACACACTTGTTTCAATAACCCATTCACCGAAATGAAGCATCACATAACCCGGGTCATAGCTCACCAGCATGCCCACCAGACCGCCAATGACAATGGCCGCCAACAGCGCTAATGCCACGACCACCTTATTCGCCCCCACGCCGTACGCCGTTTAGTTCTTGCAGGCTAGCCGCGACGTTCGGCAAAGGATGCGCGAGCTCAAAGCTCAATAGCGCATCTATTTCACTGATCAAGACACCTTGGCTATCATCTACGTGCTCGTCTACCCAGCTGCGAACGTTTTCTAGTGCCTGTTCATAGACGACTTGTTGTCGCTTCAATGCCGCAAGTTGCGCCTGCTCTAAGGCGAGTCGCAAATTCAATTCCAGAAACTGTTCTTCAGTTGGCGTTAATATGGGGTGTACCGCTTCGTCACCCACCACCCTTCGCACCCGCACGAATTCCTTCATTTGAGTTGCAAGCTGCGTCCAAACGGTTTCTTCTGGGTCTTGAGCAGCCTGCTTAGCGACGTATTCGGGGGCCTTAAAAACCGCTTGGTCGAGCTGGCCCTTAATGGCCTCTAAGCGCAGGTAAAGGCCTTGTAAATCTTGGCGAGGCACTTGGCGTAGTGCAATGATCTCATCGGCAAGTACTGCCCGAACCTGGTGCAGCGCAAAGTCATCGAGTTCAGCCAATATCTGGTCCACAGCAAGAAAGAGCGTCAAAGCACCTTGTGTGTCTTGTTCCATAAGGACTCGATGGTTACCAATACGCAATAAGTACTCGGCTTCCGCAAGCTTCCATTCTCTCTGCGACGGCGGCGCGGCTAACAGCGTCTGTTGCAAACTGTCGAGTACCCCCGCCTCGGTTTCCGCTAGCGCTTGCGCCTGGCTGATTCTTGCTTCGGCTAGCTGTTGAGTCACCGAATCTTGCTGTTGGGTAAGCGTCGATTTTAGGTTCGAGAGTTCTTGTTGTTGCAAGTTGTTGCCAGCGGATAGGCGCGCTTCCAGTTGTACTATCGGTTGCTTGTAGACGACCTCATAGTAGAGGTAGCCACCGCCGCCGAGCGCAATCAACGCGACCAATAGTGCAAACCAGGCAACGCCACGTCCTCTCGGTTTTTCTCGAGCTGGTTTTTCTTCCGTTGGCGTTTCTTCTGGTACCGATTCTTGCTCTGGCATTTCTTCGGTTGGCATTTCTTCGGTTACCACGTCAGATTGGTCTTGCTCGTCCGCATCCGCTTCGGCGTTGTTCTTAGATTCGTCTGGCATCTCAGAGTCACTTTTTATATCACTCACGTCCTTCACCCAAAATTCGTTTCACTGCTCGAGCCATGGCTTCAACCTCTGCACTGTCTGCTATTTCAATTTGGACAAAGCCCTGCTCACTTGCAAGCTCTGCAAGTCGCTCCGATGCCACAACTAACTGTGGGCAAGTACTCGTCTTGGCAGTACTTTGCTTGGCACAGAACTCGCTTAGTACACCCAAACTTGTTTTCGAGGAGACCTCGACAAGTTCTGGTATTCGCTCAACCGTCTTAGATAACTCACCGACGGACAGTAGTTGGCGACGATAAAAGTCCAATTTTACAGGTTGCACCCCTCTCTTCGCCAATGAACCTTGTAAAACCTCACGACCACCTTCGCCACCAATGAGCCAGACAACTGCATCAGCTGTTAAATCTACCAGCACGGGCATTGCCAGAACGCCTTCAGAAGATTTTACCTGGGGACAGCTGAGATCATTCACCGCACCCTCAAGCCCCTTCTGCGTGGCCTGTCCGATGGCGATATGTGGCACACCTTGCGAATGTTCAAACAATTCACTTTGCTGGTAGCTCTTTATTGCATGACGCGAGGTCACTATGACTAAGTCTGGCAACGGCGGTGCAATACCGCGCCAGCCGTCGCTCGGAACGATACGCAAAAGTGGGGTGACTTCGAGGTTCACAGAAACACCCTCAACCGCTCGAGCAAGTTCGTCCGCACCAGGTTGGGATCGAGTGATCCAAAAGCTTTTCATCGGTTTCTATGGGTGCCTAAGCGCGGTCAGAATCTGTTCAGCTCCCTGACTTATCAGAGAGGCTACACATTCTTGAGCCACAATATCTGGGTCCTGACCTATGGCCGTGGAATGTAAAATCTGCGAGCCATCTTCATTGGCAATACGCGCTAACAGTTCCACCTGTTGGTTCTGATCAAGGCACGCATACGCAGCGATCGGCAGGGAACAATCTGCACCCAAGCCAGCACTAATGCCTCGCTCGGCGATAACACAACGGGCAACGGCCTCATCTTGCAACGGCGTGAGCAGTGTCTGTGCAGGACTTCCTTCGCAACACTCAATGCCTAAGGCACCTTGCCCAGGTGCTGGTAGACAAACCTCTGTGTCTAGGAGGTGTGACCACTCAGATTGCAAACCCAATCGATTCAGCCCAGCGGCTGCAAGCACAATTGCATCAAACTCTCCGGCTTTGAGTTTCGCGAGCCGTGTGTCGACATTACCGCGAATCGATCGCATGTTCAGATCTGGTCGCACAGCTTTAAGTTGTGCTTGCCTTCGTAAGCTAGAAGAACCCACAACGGCACCATGGGGTAAGCCCGCCAAGTCACCTTGATCGCTCACCAAAACATCGCGGACGTCCTCTCGATAACTTAAGACCGGAAGCACGAACTCTGGTGGCAGTTCGGCAGGCAAATCTTTTACTGAATGCACCGCAATGTCTGCTTCACCGGCCAACATGGCCGACTCCAACTCCTTAACAAAAAGCCCTTTACCACCGATTTCACTTAAGGGTGACTGTAACCAACGATCTCCCTTAGTGGTAATACCAACAATTTCAACAACCAACCCATCATGAACCCTTTCAAGTTCACTCTTGATGAAGTTGGCCTGCCACAGAGCCAGCTTACTTTGGCGAGTGGCAATTCGAATACGATCAATGCTCAACGTAGATTCCTACAACGATTTAATTACTTTGCGAATACCCGGTAGGTGCCGCCGACTCACTTCAATTTCCATATCAATCTCTTTAAGACGTACTCGAACCTGGCCGTCACCGCCTTTGATTAAGGCATCTATGTAGCGCTTTGCTACGAGCGCATTACGATGAATGCGTATAAACAGGTCACCGAACTCTATCTCCAGATCACGCAGGGTCTCGTCAACAATAACCTCACCTGCAACATAACGAACCGTAACGTATTTCTGATCGGCCTGGAAAAAACAAACATCCTGAACCGATACCAACTCGACCCCTTTATAGGTGCGCGCCGAAATATGCGTACGCCGGCTGTCATCCTCGGATTGCAAAGCAACCAATTGAGCCTTGTTCAAACGAACCGATTGATCAAGCGCCTTTACCAGGTTTTCACGACGAACAGGTTTTAACAAATAGCCAACTGCTTGCAAGTTAAACGCCTGAATTGCATGTTCTTCATAGGCGGTACAAAAAATAACTGCAGGAGGCTCATCAAGCTCAAGGAAATGGCGGGCGGTTTCTAAGCCATCCATTCCTGGCATACGAATGTCCAGCAACACCAGATCGGGACGAGTTTCTGCGCACAGCTCAATAGCCTGCATGCCGTTTGCAGCCTCGCCGACAACCTCATGTTCGACATGGTCAGACAGCAAGCGTCGCAACCGATCTCGGGCTAGGGTTTCATCATCAACCAACAGTATTTTCATAAATGCGCTAAACCGACTGCGGGTTAATGGGAAAGACCAAATTCGTGATAAATATATCATCTCGAGATTCGGTGGTAAGTTCGGCAGTCGAGCCATAGAGCACGTTCAGGCGAGATCGTATGTTCTGTATCGCCATCTTGTTACCTTCTGTTTCACGGGCATAATCGCTGTTGGGAACAGGATTTTCGACTCGAATAGCAACGACCTCTGGCTCATAGGTTAAACGCACAGAAATAGTACCCCCTTCTGGTAGTGGCTGAATTCCGTGGTAAATAGCATTTTCCAATAAAGGCTGCAGGGTCAGCATGGGAATCATCACTCGCTCTTTATGCTCTGCAATGTCCCAGTCAAGCTGCAAACGGTCACCGAGCCGCAATCCTTCGATACGCAAGTAGCGCTTACATAAGCTCAACTCCTCTTCGATAGGCACCTGATTGCCGGTTTCGTTCAAGCTCGCCCTGAACAGTTCTGAAAGATCTTCCACAACGGTTTCCGCGGTTTCAGGATCTACTGCAATCAAACTCGCTATGATGTTCATGCTATTGAATAAAAAGTGGGGCCGAATGCGTGACTGTAACGCCTGAATGCGCGACTTAAGTTCTGCCTGTTCCTGCTGACGCAGTCGCTGCTGCACATAAAAGTAACGCAGTACCAAGCCACTAATTATGCCGGCGATGACCATTTGTCCGGCCAACCTCTCAGGCATGCCTGGCCCTCGATTAACCACCTGTTCGGTCGCCAGCCCAATGAGCAACGTCACCACCAGCACAATGACGAGAGCAAAGGTTGCACCCATGACAAGATTCAGGCGTAAAATCCAACCGCGAGACAGACACAGAATTCCAGCGCTGACGAGTGCTATCCATTGAACAAACATGGACATTAAGCCCAGGCGCACCCAGCTGACATCACCAGCGAATAGAAGAACCACTACTAGCAGCTGGCTAAACAGGATAAGTAAGGTCAACCCAGAGGTGTTGCATAGGTCGGGAATGACAAAATGATCCGGGCGTGAGTTCACGTGGCCAACATTCCGTTATAATCCGCCCACTTTTCTATGCACATAAATATCATGAGCGCCAATAGTACACCGAAGACGGAATCAAAGGGCTTACTAAGAGGCCGTTTCAGCGAAGCAACTGATGCGTTTGTTGAAGCATTTACAGCATCAGTAAGCTTCGATCAGCGTCTCTATCGCGAAGACATTCAAGGCTCCAAAGCCCACGCAACAATGCTAGAAAGCATCGGTGTCCTAGACGCCGGTGAACTTGCATTGATCGACGGGGCGTTGAGCGAAATTGAACAGACCATCGAAGCGGGTCAATTTGAATGGAGCGTCGCGCTGGAAGACGTGCACATGAATATCGAAAGCCGGCTGATCGAGCTCATCGGTGACACAGGGAAAAAACTGCACACCGGCCGTTCGCGCAACGATCAAGTCGCAACCGACATCCGCCTCCACTTGCGCTACGCCATTGATCGAATCTTAGCCCAACAGTCTTTGCTGGCGGTTGGGATTCTAGATTTAGCCGAACAACACACCGATACCATTCTTCCCGGGTTTACCCACTTACAAGCTGCTCAGCCGATCACCTTTGGGCACCACCTGATGGCATGGTACGAAATGCTAATGCGTGACCAAGCGCGACTCATCGATTGTCGGGGTCGTACCAATATGCTGCCACTGGGCGCTGCTGCGCTAGCCGGTACACCTTACAAACCCGACCGCGTGTTAATGGCGAAGATCCTTGGTTTCGACGGTGTTTGTGCAAATTCGCTGGACGCCGTGAGTGATCGAGACTTCGCCATCGAGTTTTGTGCGGCAACAGCAATATCTCTGACTCACATGTCTAGGTGGTGCGAGGAACTTGTTCTCTGGTCTAGCCAACAATTTAGCTTCATTAACCTTCCAGACCGTTTCTGCACCGGCTCGAGCATCATGCCGCAGAAAAAAAATCCAGATGTGCCAGAACTGATTCGCGGTAAAACAGGGCGTGTTAACGGCCACCTGATTGCTCTACTCACGCTGATGAAAAGCCAGCCGTTGGCATACAACAAAGACAATCAAGAGGACAAAGAGCCATTGTTCGACGCCATAGACACGCTCGAAGATTGCCTGACTGCACTGACTGGCCTAATTCCAAACATTGAGCCAAACATTAGCAACATGCGAGAAGCTGCGCTTGCGGGCTACACAACTGCAACAGACCTGGCCGACTATCTCGTGGGCAAAGGTCTGCCCTTCCGCGACGCCCACGAATTGGTAGGCGAGGCAGTCCAGTTTGCCTCCCAACAAGGCCGTCCTTTAGAAGACTTGAGTGTGGCGGAACTCAATGGCGCGCACGGATCGATTGTCAGTGAAGACGTCTATCAAGTTTTGAGCATCGCAGGCTCCGTGGCTAGCCGCGACCATTTGGGTGGTACAGCACCCGCCCAGGTTAGGTTTGCCATCGAGCAAGCGCGCTCCAAACTCGCCTAATCCGACGAGAAGCGCCAGCTCTGCCTATACTCATAGATGGCAGAGCTTTCTTACACGACAGTCCGATCAGATAGAACCGCGTCGGCGGGTGTAGACCTACAGATGTTCGCTGTTAACCCCAGCTGGGCGCACGCTATGTTTCGGGTATAATGCGCCGCTTTACCCGTATCGAGGCAAGCTCATGCGCCTAGGTCTACTACTCATTTTTGGTTTATCTGTTGCCATGTGTGGCCAAAAGGGTCCATTGCACCTACCTGACAAGAGCGCGGCCGTGGTCACGCAGCAGGCCGAGCCAGCCCTGGTCGCTTAAGATCATGTCCACGCCGACCGCCACTCACTATCGTGACGAACAACTCTTTATGGAGGATTTACCGCTGTCCGATATTGCAGCAGCGGTAGGTACTCCAGTTTACGTCTATTCAAAGGCCTACATCACCCAGCAAATAACGGCACTTCAGGCAGCCTTTGCTCGCACGCCGCTTCGCATCCATTATTCAGTGAAGGCTAATTCCAACCTCGCGATCCTCGCTCTGTTGCGAGACTTAGGGGCGGGGTTCGATATTGTTTCGTCTGGAGAGCTACATCGCGTACTCGCCGCTGGCGGCGACAGTTCGACCATCGTATTTTCAGGCGTCGGTAAGCAGGTCGAAGAAATTGATTTGGCATTGAAGCTAGGCATCGCCTGTTTCAACGTAGAAAGCGAACAAGAGCTGCAACGAATTTCCGCACGCGCCGCGATTCTCGGTGTTGCGGCACCGGTATCTATTCGCGTCAATCCAAATGTCGACGCACAAACTCACCCCTATATTTCCACCGGACTCAAGCGCAACAAATTTGGCGTCCCCCACGATACTGCCATGGCAATGTACCGCTCGGCTCACAACGATCCGAACTTAACCGTAACCGGTATCGATTGTCATATTGGTTCCCAAATCACCGACATCTCACCACTCTTGGAGTCGTTGTCCATCATTCTAACCATGGTCGATGACCTCGCCAGCGAAGGAATTGCGCTGGATCATATTGATTTAGGTGGTGGCATGGGCGTCACCTACGAGAACGAAACTCCTTTGCACTTTGAGGACTATGGCGCGGGTGTCTCTCAGCTCATGGCCAGTCGCAAGCAGGCGATTGTGCTCGAACCGGGCCGCTCGATTGTCGCCAATGCAGGCGTACTGTTGACCCGCGTTGAGTACCTAAAGCAAGGGCAGGCACCAAGCGACCCACGTTTTGCAGTGGTCGATGCCGCCATGAACGACCTCATCAGACCCGCCCTCTACCAAGCTTTTCACAACATTAGTGAAGTCTCTCTCAGGCCAGGAGTAACACCTTCTGAGTGGCAGGTGGTAGGCCCAATCTGTGAAAGCGGCGACTTCTTAGGCCATGACCGAAATTTGGCGATTAGTGAAGGGGATTTGTTGTGTGTGAACTCAGCTGGCGCCTATGGCTTCGTCCAGGCCTCGAACTACAATAGCCGCAACCGAGCGGCTGAAGTCCTGGTGGATGGCGACACCTTCACCGTAGTTCGACGCCGCGAAACCATCGAAGACCAGATACGCCTAGAGCGACAACCCTTGTTACAACTATGAAAACCCTGAGGTTCTACAAAATGCACAGCCTGGGTAACGACTTCATGATCGTTGATGGCGTATCACGCGCGTTTGCTGTAGACACCCAAGACATCGCCAGTTGGAGCGATCGCAATCGCGGCGTGGGATTCGATCAGTTACTGGTGATTGAGCCACCAACAGTCCCAGAGGCTGACTTCTTCTATCGGATATACAACGCCGATGGTTCAGAAGCAGAACAATGCGGCAACGGCACACGCTGTGTTGCGACGCTCGCAAAGCTTTTGCGCCTGTCACCAAAAGAAGAGCTTACCTGGCAGTCTTTAGCAGGCGACTTCACCACCCAACTGCTCGGCGACCAGGTAACCACGGAGATGACCGTGCCGACCCTCGATCATGAGAATATTCCGTTCGACGCCAGTGCCGCGACATACCACGACGACCACCGGTACGTGATGACCGACAATGATATCGACTATGCTTTTACCCCGGTATCTATGGGTAATCCCCACGCAGTCATCTTTATGGATTCCATTTTCGACTTGGACGTACCTGGCATTGGCGCACGCCTAACCCAGCATGCCTCTTTTCCTAATCATGCCAATATTGGTTTTTGTCAGGTCATGGATTCAGGTTTTATGCGGTTGCGCGTCTATGAACGAGGAACCGGAGAAACTCAAGCCTGCGGCTCCGGCGCATGTGCTGCGGTGGTCGCTGCACGGTTGAATGGCTTAGCAGGGCAGCGCGTCAAAGTATCATTACCTGGCGGCAAGCTAAAAATCACTTGGCCAGGCGAAGGTGAGCGAGTCAGTATGACCGGACCGTCGTCACTCAGTTACAAAGGAGAAATCACGCTCAATGAAATCTGATGATGCTCTGACAGCAGAAGAGGTGGTCGCCTATCTACAAGCAAACCCGGATTTTTTTGTGGCTAACAAATTCTTGTTGGCAGAACTGAATCTACCCCATGGCTCTGGCAACACGGTGTCCTTAGTAGAGCGCCAAGTGGGTATCTTGCGCGAGCGCAATGTTGTCATGCGCAAGCGCATGAATGACCTTATGAACACAGCCCGCTTGAACGATGATCTGTTTACGAAAACCCGATCACTTACCCTCGCGCTGCTGGACTGCGCAACATTGCAGGCAGTGAACGAAGTGCTGGCTACCCACGTACTGGCAGACTTCGATGCAGATTTCGTCTGCTGTCATCTTATTAACGAACAGCCGGCGGAAATGATTCACCAAGGGCCTTTGGACCACTTCAAACTGCATCGAACATCCCCTGAATTCGATCAACTAGTCCCCGGCGAGAAAGCGACCTGCACTTCTTTACGGGAAGAAGAAGTCGCCGCTGTGTTTCCAATGACAAATACGGATACCGCTGGCAGTGCCGTCTTTATTCCATTTGAGGTAGCTGACTACGGCGGCATTTTGGCAATTGGCAGTCGCCAGCCCGGTCACTTTTCGGGTGACATGGATACACTGTTTGTCAGCTACATCACCGATATACTCTGTAAAGTGCTAGAGCCTCTTCTATGAAGGAAGAGAGAAGAGAGTTGGAGTTCAATACATGAGCGAAGAGACCGAATTCACCGTCGATACTTTTTTGCACTACCTTGCTGTCGAACGCAATTACTCCGACCATACCCTTCAGGCTTACGCGCGCGAGCTGCATCGTTTTCAGTCCATCTACACCTCCCAGGTCAACTACACCTCGCAGGTCAAAAACGCAAAACCCCACGACATCACTCACCTCGTAGGGGAGCTGCATAAGCGTGGTCTTGCCGCAAGTAGCATTCAGCGTGCTCTGTCAGCCGTACGCAGTTTCTTCAGTTACCTGGTCAATCGTGGTGTCATCACAACTAATCCTGCCGCTGTGGCTATCGCACCCAAGGCAAAACGCAAACTACCGACAGTACTTGATCCAGACCAGGCGGCAGCACTTCTCAACGCCCAGCAAGAAACGAACCCTAAGAACATTCGCGACAATGCTATGTTCGAGCTTCTTTATGGCTCTGGCTTACGTGTGAGTGAGCTTGTCGGCCTCGATATAGGCCACGTCGACTTAGCCGAAGGGTTTGTTCGAGTGCTCGGCAAAGGGCGCAAAACAAGACAAGTGCCACTGGGCAGTTTGAGCACCGCTGCTATCGAGCGTTGGCTCGCATTGCACCCACAAGTCGCATCCGACAGCCCCCTCTTTACCAGCCGCGGAACAGCTCGACTAAGTGTCAGGTCAGTGCAGCTTCGACTGAAATCCTTAGCCAGCCAACGGTTGGATACAGACGGCGTCCACCCGCATGCATTACGGCATAGCTTCGCTACCCATCTGTTGGAATCTTCCGGAGACCTGCGCGGCATCCAAGAACTTTTAGGCCACAGTGATATTTCCACTACTCAAATCTATACTCACTTAGACTTCCAACATTTGGCTAAGGTCTATGACGCCGCCCATCCCAGAGCCCATAAAAGAGCCCACCTAAAAGACGATGCCTGATATTCGCGTTATTACCTTAGATTTAGACAATACTCTGTGGGATGTAGACAGCGTAATTATTCGAGCGGAAGCCAATATGAAGCGTTGGCTAGCTGACCAAGCACCCGAAGTGTTCGCAGCTTATCAGCCGGAACTACTATCGAATCTGCGCCAACAGGCCTTGAGTGAGGTTGCTGACAAGCGCCACGATCTCAGCTTTATGCGAATTCATATTCTCACGAAGGTGGGAGAGTATGCCGGTCATACAACTAGCGCCGCACATACAATTGCCCAAGGCGCATTCGAGGTGTTTTTCGAAGGACGCAATCAGGTTCAGTTTTTTCCTGGTGCGTTGGAAATGCTAACCGAGGTTGGCCAACACTTTCCTATCGTTGCGTTAACCAATGGCAATGCCAACGTCGACCAAGCTGGAATCGGCTCCTACCTTTCCGGCGCCTATAGCTCAGCCGACGTAGGTGCAAGTAAGCCAGATGAGGCGATGTTCAACGCGCCACTTCGCGATCTCGGGTTTAAGCCAGATCAAGCCATTCACATTGGCGATCATCTTGTTGACGACGTTCATGGCGCCAATGAGGCGGGGTTGTTCAGTATTTGGATTAACTTCAACAACCGCTCACGGTCAGACCATGAACCCCAGCCGAGTCTAGAAGTTAGCCAACTGCAGGACGTTCACCCAGCGATTCAAGCCATAAACCACGGTGACTAGTGGCTGTGAGTGTTTGCTCGAAGGTAGGCCTTTATTGCCTCGACATCTGCAGGTAGAACCACTTTGCGCTCAGCCAAGCCGTTCAACTGACTCAGCCTGGGATGGGTTGGCGTCACGTTAGGTAGCGCTTGTTGCACCGCTTCTGGAAACTTCGCTGGATGGGCAGTGGCGATACACACAATCTTGCCACTTATATTTGTAGCCATCATTTGGGCCGCTGCCACTCCGACCGCTGTATGTGGATCAAGCACATAGTCATAGTTTTCATACACGTCCCTGACGGCCGCTAGTGTCGTTTGTGTATCCACAGCGGTTGCTTTGAACCCAAAAGCTTGGGCACCTGGCCAGGTATCTCCCAACGTTGCTACACCTTGGCTCTGGAATTGATGCATGAAATCTCGCAGGCGCGCCGGATCACGATCTAGCACGTAGTACAAAAACCGTTCAAAATTACTCGCTACCTGAATGTCCATAGCAGGCGAAAGGGTAAACTTAACCTCTCCTCGTGCGTACTCACCCGTCTCAAAGAACCGAGCAAGAATATCGTTTTCATTGGTCGCGACGATTAGCTGGTCAATGGGGAAACCCATTTCTCTCGCTAAGTAGCCAGCAAACACATTGCCGAAGTTACCTGTGGGTACACAGAAGTTAACCGGGCCGTCTGCTTGTAAACTCGCATATCCGTAGTAAACAATTTGCGCCAACACTCGCGCCCAATTCACTGAATTCACTGCCCCCAAGTGCATTTCCGCTTTGTAGTCTAAATCCGAAAAAGCCTCTTTCATAAGTCGCTGGCAATCGTCAAAGCTGCCTTCAATGGCAATGCAGTGAACATTCGAATCGGCAATGGTCGTCATCTGCAGTTCTTGCAGCGGGCTGACCTTGTTATTCGGATAGAGAATAAAGATGTCTATGTTCTGTTGGCCGCGAACACCAGCAATTGCAGCACTGCCCGTGTCACCAGATGTGGCGCCGAGAATATTCAGATGTTCGTGACGTTCACTGAGCGCGAGCTCGAAGAGTTTGCCAACCAACTGTAGGGCCACATCTTTGAAGGCCAGGGTCGGACCGTGAAACAGTTCCAACAGTGTAATATCGCCCAGTTGGCGAGTGCCGACAACGTCTGGGTGGTCGAAGCTGGCATAAGCTTCGGCGATGATTTTATTCAGTTCAGCTGGATCAACATCATCGACAAACAGCGGCACAATCTTCTGTGCCAGTTCGACAAAGCTAAGCGGCTTGAGCGATTCCAGGGAATCTCTAACATCTGGAATAGTCTCGGGAAGCAACAACCCACCGTCGGAAGCCAGCCCCATGAGGAGGCTGTCCATAAAACTCAAATTACTGACACCACCGCGCGTACTACAGTATTTCATCGTTGATCCGACGAGCATTGAAGGCGGCGTATTCTACTGATATCTGGGAGGCTATCCCAGACTAAATGGACCCTCGACCGTAGTTGTTTTCCAGTTTTTCCGGTGGATCTGCTCGCTCACCACCGGCAACGTCTTTAACTGCGCCACCTGAGCTTAGAAATTCCTCTATGTCCTGGGCAAGTTGATCGCGATCTGTTGATTTAGCTTCAGGGTTGTCTCGCCAGTCGTTATGTTCAAATTCCAAACTTCGCCAGGAAAAAGAAATCAAGATTTCCGTAGCTGTTGGGGTAGAACAAATGCCTACCCCAACCCATCAAGCTATTGAGTGTTTCGCGAGAACTCTGGATAAGCTTCGATGCCACACTCACTAATATCTACGCCTTCGTACTCTTCTTCGGCGGTGACCCGTATGCCCATAGTCGCCTTCAAAGCAAACCAAACACATAAACTGACACCGAAAGTCCAGCCAAAGATCGCAGCGATACCCAGCAACTGTGCGCCTATGGTCGCATCAGCATTGGTGAACGTCACCGCTAACAACCCCCAGATACCACAAGTACCGTGCACTGATATCGCGCCAACAGGATCGTCGATTCGGATCTTATCAAGGCCGACAATAGAGAGTACGACCAGGACACCACCGACTGCGCCAATAGCGAGTGAGCTAACTGCACTACCTGCCAACGGCTCAGCTGTAATGGAGACCAATCCAGCTAGTGCACCGTTTAGTGCCATGGTTAAATCTGCCTTTCCCCATATCAGCCGTGCCAGTAACAGCGCTGCCATAAGCCCACCGGCAGCTGCGGTGTTGGTGTTAACGAAAATCTGCGCCACCGCATTAGCCTCAGTAATATTGCTCGAAATGAGTTCCGAGCCACCATTGAAACCAAACCACCCAAACCAGAGGATAAACATCCCTAGTGTGGCAAGCGGCATATTCGAACCCGGAATAGGATTGATCTGCCCGTTTTTACCATATTTTCCTGCGCGCGCGCCAAGTACCAAGACACCAGCAAGGGCTGCAGCAGCACCACACATGTGCACCACCCCGGATCCCGCAAAGTCTAAGAAACCCGCCGCATCAAGGGCACCACCACCCCACTTCCAAAAGCCTTGGACTGGGTAGATAAAGCCTGTCATCACAACAGCAAACGCCAAGAACGCCCACAGCTTCATTCGCTCGGCGACCGCTCCAGAAACGATGGACATTGCAGTTGCAACGAAGACCACCTGGAAGAAAAAGTCAGCGCGCGCCGAGTAATAGACTTCACCACCCGAAGCCAAGACTTCCTCAACCGTGTGTTCTGCGCCAATGAGGCTGCCAAAGATCGGCATCCAACTGCCTTCACCAGCGCCTGGGTACATGATGGCGTAGCCGACCAACATGTACATGATGGACGCGATAGCGAACAGCGCGACATTTTTAGTGAGTATTTCTGAAGTGTTTTTCGAGCGCACCATGCCAGCTTCCAACATAGCGAAGCCGGGGGCCATAAACATGACCAGGGCGCCCATTAATAGAAAGTATAGGGTATCCACTGAGTAACTCAGTTGCGTTAAATCTTCCACGATTTTCTCCGATAGGTTGGGGGGGTGTTGTTAGACCGCTTCTGGTCCTGTTTCCCCAGTTCGTATGCGCACCACATCTTCTAGTGGCGAAACGAATATTTTTCCGTCACCGACTTTGCCGGTGTTGGCTGAACGAGTAATAGTTTCGACTACTTGGTCTAATAGACTGTCATCGATGGCCGCCTCAATTTTTACCTTGGGTAGGAAGTCCACCACGTACTCGGCTCCGCGGTACAACTCTGTATGACCTTTCTGGCGGCCGAATCCTTTGACTTCGGTGACGGTCATTCCTTGTACACCCACGTCAGATAACGCTTCGCGCACGTCGTCCAATTTGAAGGGTTTAATTATGGCTGTTATCAATTTCATCTTGCTCTCCTGATTCGGGACGCGCGGCTCTTTTACAAGCCGCTTCTCGGACGGTGACATCGTGGAAGGTGTTTAACCGCGTCGCGGATTGTCTCCCATTAGATCGCACAGCGATAGCGATCCTAGTTGTAGTAAATAACTCAAGTATTAGTTCTGTAATAGTTCCAGCATTAGGCTCGGTTACTATTTAGAAGGTCTTACCGATGGTAAAAACCAGCGATTCACCTTCAGTGGGCTGACCGTTGCTGTCCAATTCGTCAGACAACTCGTCACTGGCCAGGATCACTGCAACCCCGAAATCAATTTCGGCAATGGTCATGCCATAGCCCAACTCAACGTATTCGCCGTCAAAGTCATCACCAAAGGTGCCGTACTTACCGTAGAAGCCGTTTTCGAGTTCGACGGTCGCGGCAAGAAAGTCATAGTCCTGTTCAGCACCAAAACCTTCCCATTCGCCTACAGAATATTCCAAACTGAATATCTTGTAGCCGAGATTTAGGTTCACTTCTTCGTAGGTGTCATCAAATTCACCGGTGTAGTAGTAGCCAGTCAAACCCAGGCTGGCGGTAAAATCTTCGATCTCAATGCCATACCCAAGATAGCCGTCAATTTCTAAACCATCGCCGACATCAGCGGTCCAGGCGCCTGCATAAAATCCGCCTTGCTCATAGTCAATTCCGGCGCTGGCAGAAGAATTTTTTTGCTTGATGCCCCTATAGTGATACTCAGACGCAAAGCCAACGTTATACGATACTTCAGCCATGGCGATTTGAGCGGTGCCCATCCCGGCAGCGGTGACCAATAACAGTGCGACTGCTTTTACTAAGTGATTCATGATTCCTGTTTCTCTCCAGAGATTAAAGTTTTAGGCAAGGTGCCCATTTCATTTCTACTTACTTTCTATGCCAAAGAATGCAAAACACGGGCCAACTGCTAAAACGCCTCCGTGGGACCCTTTTCAGACCAATTGAGCGGCAAACGCACCTATTCTTGCATCTGAATTAACTTGAAGGGCATTTGAAATGCACTCGAATTGCGCACGTACGCACTGAAAGTGTGCAAAGGAGCGCAGTAAGCTGAGTGGAATGCTTACTTACCCAGGTGACGCTTGACCTAGGCGTTGACAGTTAGGCGGATTAAACTAACGCCACCACTTACAAGGTTTTTCCATTTAAGGCTTCTTATGGACCCCATTCAGACGCTGCTTTCACTGCTTCGTACCATCGCGCCCAGTCCGGAAGTGTTCTCCACACTGGAAACCCGCGTCCAGGAGATCTTTAAATCTTTCGCCCTGGTGCCACGAGCAGAGTACGAAGCACACCTAGATATTCTGGAAACATTACGCAACCAGGTCACCGACCTGGAAGCGCGTCTAGATGTCCTGGACAAATAGACCAAGAGGGGACAGATCTACGATCTGTCCCCGTTTAGACACTAAATAAGTAAACTCATGAGCCAGAACGCGATCAATAGCAGAGTGTTGCTGGGCTTAACTGCGCACTTAGTAAACGTAGAGTGCCACCTAGCCCAAGGTCTTCCTTCGACAACTATTGTCGGATTGCCTGAGGGCGCAGTGCGCGAAGCCCGCGATCGCATTCGTTCAGCCATCACCAATAGCGGCTTCACCTACCCCGATGGTCGTATCGTCATTAACTTAGCACCTGGTCATTTGGCTAAATCCGGCAGCTTTTTGGATCTTGCCATGGCCATTGGCATTCTTGCTATGACCGACCAGGTAAGACAACAAGACCTGCAGCGCTTCGAATTCTTAGGCGAGCTCAGTTTGTTTGGGAGTTTGCGCCAAGCGCGCGGAGTCTTGTCTTGCGCACTTGCAGCGCAAGCCGATGGACGAACATTGATTATCCCGGCTGCAAACGCTCAAGAAGCCAGCATCGCACCAGCGGGGGTAATTGGGCTGGTGAGCAGTCTCACAGAGGCGGTTGCGCTTTTAAACGGCAGTCTGTCTGTTCGTACCCCTGACATACAGACTACGGCCATAACACCTCGTGATCATTCGCTTTACGCAGAGATTATTGGTCAGGAAGCTGCCAAGCGTGCACTTTGCGTAGCAGCAAGTGGCGGTCATCACTTACTCATGGTCGGTCCGCCGGGTACAGGCAAAACTATGCTGGCGCGTGCCTTTACGGAACTGCTGCCTGAACTAACAAGAGCGCAAATGCTTGAGGTTGCCGCCATTCACTCGGCCGCAGGTTTGATTCGCGAGCACGCCTCACAACCCCCCTTTAGAGATCCGCATCACTCAGCTTCCGCGCCTGCCTTGATGGGTGGAGGCCGCCTCCCACAGCCAGGGGAAGTGTCTCTAGCGCACCATGGGGTTCTGTTTTTAGACGAGTTACCGCACTTTAAGCCATCTGCCCTTAATCTGTTACGAGAGCCCATTGAGACCGGCGAAGCGGTGTTGTCACGCGCCTCCTATAACGTCCGCTTTCCATGTCGCTTCCAGTTGATCGCCGCTATGAATCCCTGCCCTGCAGGACAGCATTGCCGCGAAGACGCTTGTCGCTGTTCGCCTGCACAAGTGCGCAGCTATCAAGCCCGTGTTGCAGGACCGATGCTCGATCGAATAGATCTACAGGTCTCAGTACCACCCGTTCCACAACTACTTTTGACACAAAAGATGAAATCTGTACCCGTTAAAAGCCCGCTTGGGCAGGTCCAGGCGGCTCGCGAAAAACAACAAGATCGTCAGGGCAAGTTAAACGCGCATCTCACCGGCAAAGAATTACAGCAAGAGATCCAACAGGCGATCGAGGTGGGTCCACTCGTTCGAGCGATGGAAAAGAAAGGGTTTAGCGCGCGAAGCTTTCACAAAATGTGGCGCGTAGCGCGAACAATTGCAGACCTCGAAGACTGCTCGAAGATAGCAAGCCCCCATCTCGCGGAGGCGATCTCATATCGAGCACTAGATTGGGAGAAAGGCGTGGCCGCCGGCAGGTTCGCCTAGCGAACCCCTTCCAACATGAAATCTATGGCTTCACCCAACTCTTCGTCGGAGCAATTCATGCACGTGCCTTTAATGGGCATTGCATTCAAGCCGGTCAGCGTTGTGGCCATCAGTTGATCCATGCCTTTATCAAGCCTTGGCTGCCATTCTTCAGGGTTACCCAATTTAGGCGCACCACCGACGCCAGTTGAATGACAAGCAAAGCAGAATTGATTGTAGACTTGTTCGCCACTGAGAGGACCGGTTGCGACGGCTGCTGCTGTTATACCGCATTCCTCACCACTGCGACAGACAGTGCCAAAAGGTTCTAACCGATTAGTTATTTCCTCATCCGTTCCTGGTGGGACTGCGTAAATGCTGGTCACTATTCCTAGTACCAGTGACACGGCTATGAGAATACGCTTCAAACCTTTGCTCCTGAGATGGTGTCGACGGCCGCGGATTATAGCGCCCGCGGCGCAACATTACAGCCAACTTTTAGCCACAAAACATCATGCGGCCTCATCTGTGACAGGGTTAAACCACCTAACCGGTTCGGCTGGCGCATTAAACTCAACTAAGAAACTTGCCTTGTCACGCTGC
>JBNMMV010000033.1:0-20292 GCA_051270205.1 Limisphaerales bacterium | reverse complement strand
GAACTGTTCGAACTCGCATTGACGGACTTGCTCGAAGCACGTGCAAGCGAAGGTTCTAGATTGCGCGAGACCATTGAATCTCGACTCGATGAGATCAATCGTCTAATCACCGAGATCAAACCGCTAACCACCAATTTAGCTTCCCAACAAAAAGCCAAGTTGCAGCACCGAATCGCAGAACTCGAGGTCAACCTAGATCCGGGGCGGCTCGAACAGGAAGTTGCATTGCTGGCTCAACGCGTTGATGTGGCAGAAGAGTTGGACCGCTTACAAATACACGTCGAAGAAGCACGCAGCCATATCGCCGCCCATGGTCCCCACGGGCGCCGGCTCGACTTCCTGACTCAGGAGCTCAATAGAGAGGCCAACACCCTTGGTGCAAAGTCGGTTCTTCCAGAGACCTCCCAACGTGCAGTAGATTTAAAGGTGCTCATCGAGCAAATTCGCGAACAGGTACAGAACGTAGAATGACGCACGGCTCGCTTATCCTCATATCCGCGCCCTCGGGTGCTGGAAAAACTAGCTTGGTTGAAGCCATCATCAACCAGATTCCAAATCTTGTCGTTTCGGTTTCCCACACCACCCGCGCCAAACGACCCGGCGAAACAGATGGCGTGAACTACAACTTTGTCGACACGGCAACTTTTCAATCCATGGTCAAAGCGGGTCAGTTTCTGGAGCATGCCTTAGTATTCGGTAACCACTATGGTACTTCCGCTCAAACCGTCGATGGCTTACGCGCCCAAGGCAAAATCGTCATTTTGGAAATCGATTGGCAGGGTGCACGCCAAGTAGCCGGAATAGTCGAAGATGCTCTGAGTATTTTCATTCTGCCACCCTCTACCGAAGCACTTAGCCAACGGCTAACCGCTCGAGGCCAGGATTCGGCATCGACCATTGATATGCGTCTCTCAGAGGCAAAGTTAGACATGTCCCAAGCAGGAAATTACGACTATATTGTGGTCAACGACGATTTCGCCCAAGCAGTTGTCGACATAACTGCGATCTTGCATAGTCATCAATTGAAAGCAGCCACTCAAATTACCGAAAATCCATTGATAGAATCGATCTTGTCAGATTGAAGTCACATCGGTACACTGCGCCGCTGTTTTCAGACTCCGCACTTTAGAGGTCACATGGCTCGAATTACTGTAGAAGATTGCTTGGATCACGTAGATAACCGATTTGAGCTCGTTATGCTGGCAACTCGCCGTGCAAGAAGCTTGCGCAAATTCGGAATCAACCCCATGGTTCCTGAAGAAAACGACAAACCAACCGTTATTGCTTTGCGCGAAATCGCCGAAGGCCTAATTTCTCACGAAATGCTTGACAGCCAAGAAGTCAATACGGAGGATGAAGAGATAGAGGTTAGCTTCAGCTTTAAGGCTGGACTACCAGCCGACGGGTTAGGAGATGACCAGCCAAGTTAGACCCGAAACCACCGAGCAGTCTTACTTCGTCGGTCAACTGGCCGAATACGCCAAACGTTCAAACGTTGCAGCACCAGCAACCTTGGACGTTCTTACCAGACATCTTGAGTATCTAGAACCCTTACAGGTTCAGGCAATTCGTGCTGCGCACAAATACGCCGAAAACGCCCACGAAGGCCAAGTTCGACGCACGGGCCATGCCTATATCACGCACCCAACCGCAGTCGCTTTGATTTTAGCGCAGATGCATATGGACCATGAGACCATCATGGCAGCCCTGCTACACGACGTTATTGAAGACTCTGATACATCCAAAACTGCGCTCTCGAGCCAGTTCGGAGAATCGGTTGCAGAGATTGTCGACGGAGTGTCGAAGCTCAGCAAAATCTTTTCAACTAGAGCCGAAGCTCAAGCTGAGAACTTTCAGAAGATGGCGCTCGCCATGGCCAAAGACATTCGCGTCATCATGGTTAAAATGGCCGATCGTCTGCACAACATGCGCACCATCGGCGTCATGTCTGATCAACAACGCAAACGCATCGCTCGCGAGACCTTAGATTTCTACGCCCCCATTGCCAATCGTCTAGGCATTCATTCGATTAAGAACGAACTCGAAGAAATGGGCTTCAAAGCACTCTACCCGCTACGTGCAGATCGCATTGAACGCGCCGTGGCTTCGGCCCGCGGCAATCGCAAAGCGCTCATGGAAGAAATACGTGAAACCATAACCACCGCGCTAAACCGTGATGGCATTAGCGCGACGGTGTCCAGTCGCGAAAAACACGCCTATTCTATTTATCAGAAAATGAAATCTCAGCACAAGCCTTTCACTGAGATTATGGATGTATTTGGGTTTCGCATCGTTGTCGAGCGCGCCGACGATTGCTATAGAACGTTAGGCGTCGCCCACAATCTGTACAAACCTGTAGCCGGACGCTTCAAAGACTACATCGCAATTCCGAAAGTAAACGGATACCAGTCCCTGCATTCAAGCTTAATAGGCATGCATGGTGTGCCTATCGAAGTGCAGATCCGCACCAAGCAAATGGACGCTGTCGCAGAAAACGGCATAGCTGGCCACTGGCTCTATAAACAAGAAGGTCAAAGCAGTTTTGATCCTAGCCAACAACGCGCCAGGCGCTGGGCGCAAAATCTACTGGAACTTCAGCAACAGGCCGGCGATCCGCTAGAGTTTATTGAGTCGCTGAAGCTCGATTTATTTCCGGATGAAGTTTACGTTTTCACGCCCGAAGGGGATATTTTGGAACTGCCACGTGGCGCATGTCCGATCGACTTCGCCTACATGGTGCACACAGACATCGGCAATCGCTGTGTGGCCTGCCGTGTCGACCGTACGCTGGCGCCTTTGTCACTGCAGCTACAAAGTGGCCAAAGCGTTGAGGTCATTACCTCGCCAGATGCTCGACCTAATCCAGATTGGCTTACCTTCGCTGTCACTTCCAGGGCCCGAAGTGCCATTCGCTTAGCACTGAAGCACCAACAAGGCAACGAAGCCGTGGCACTCGGTCGCAAGTTGCTGAATCGCGCATTGGGCAACGCCAACACGAGCATCAACGACTTAGACTTCCGGCGTCTTCGCCGAGTATTCAAAGAGCTGGGTGTACGCAAACTGGATGAGTTGTTAATCAACATTGGTAACGGCAACCTCATGGCATATGTGGCGGCACAAAAACTGTTGGCATTCGACAACCCAGACTATGAGGCCGTGGCAGTAGAGGGCGGTGGTCCGATTGCCATTCGCGGTGGCGAGGGGCTGGTTATTAACTACGGCCGCTGCTGCGGTCCTGTTCCAGGCGATCAAATCGTCGGGCACATGACCCCAGGGAAAGGCTTTGTTGTTCATATCGAAACTTGTCCCAACATCAACGAAACTCGACGTCGCGCTCCGGCCGAAATCATCCCCGCACGCTGGACCGCCACCACTGAGGGTGAATTCCTCACCACATTGCGCATCGATGTGAACAGACGCAAAGGTATTCTCGCCGAGGTTGCGTCAGAAGTGACCAAGGCAGACGCAGGGGTCGACCACATTAATGTAGAAGAGCGTAACGCCGCAGCGAGTACCATGATCATGGGCGTTACCGTAAAAAGTAGAACTCACCTTGCTAAACTCATGCGGCGTTTAAGAAACATTTCAGCTGTCCTCAATCTCGCTCGCGTAGGAAATTAAATGGCTCTCAAAGTAATCGCAACATCCTCCGCCCCTGCAGCCATCGGTACATACTCCCAGGCCGTCGCGACCCAGAGACCTATCACCGTTTATCTTTCCGGACAGATCCCACTAGACGCCGAAACCATGGATCTTGTAAGCGACGATTTTACTGCCCAAGCCCATCAGGTATTCGTCAATCTGACTGAAGTTGCGAAAGCTGCCGGTGGAAGTTTGGCCGATTGCGTAAAATTGAATGTCTATCTCACCGATCTAGCGCATTTCCCGGCACTCAACAGCGTCATGGCAGAATACATAACGGAGCCATTCCCAGCTCGAGCTGCGGTAGAGGTCAGCGCACTTCCTCGCGGTGCAAAGATCGAAATCGACGCGGTCATGAGTCTGGAGTGAAACCCGACCCCAACGCACCGATCACCACCCTAAAAGGCGTCGGACCAAAACTTGAACAAACGCTCAGTAAGTTGGGTATCTATCGCCTTATCGACCTTCTCATCCACTTGCCATTTCGCTATCAAGATCGCACCCAAATCACCACCATTGCCTCTATCCAAGCCGGTCAGTCTTACTTAGTGGAAGGCGAAGTGACCTCGGTTAGCGTGGTCTACGGTCAACGTCGCAGCCTCAAAGTTGCCCTTACCGATGCAACAGGAAGGGTTTATTTACGCCTCTTCTATTTTTCTAAGTACCAACAAAAAGCACTGGAAGAGGCATCACATGTGCGCGCGTTTGGTGAATTTCGATTTTTTGGCAAAGAACTAAGCGTCGCTCACCCCGAATATGAAAGCTTCGCCAACAAGCCACCACCCGCTACTCCAGAGCTAACACCCATCTACCCGGCGACCCAAGGTTTGGGCCAGACGCGAATACGCAAGCTTGCAACCCAAGTTTGCTCGCTACCCTGGCCGGCCGACCCAGGTACGCCATACGAAAGTTTGTTGTACCTGCATCAACCACCAGCTGAGGCCTCCGAAGCTGAGATTGAAAGCATCCAAACCACACTCGCTGTGGATGAGCTAACCGCTTACTACCTGGTTATGAAGGGTCGTGCTCTGGCGCGCCAAAGCACCCGCGCCATCGGTTTACCTCAGTCGGTGGGGTTGGGTCGAAAGCTTCTCAGCCAGCTTGGGTTTCAACTTACCCAGGCGCAGCGGCGAGTCGTCGCGGAGGTCTTACACGACTTAGAACAAGATATCCCTATGCTTCGCCTTGTTCAGGGCGACGTTGGTTCAGGCAAAACCATAGTCGCAGCATTCGCCGCAATTCGAGCCGCAGAACAAAGCTGTCAGTGCGCTGTTATGGCACCGACCGAATTACTTGCCGAACAACACCATCTTAATTTTCAATCCTGGCTCGAACCGCTAGGTATCACCACAGTGTTAATTACAGGGAGTCTCACGGCCAAAGAGCAGCGTGAACGCCTGAAAAGCGTAGCCGACGGTGATGCACAAGTCGTCATAGGCACCCATGCGTTGTTCCAGTCTAAGGTGGTCTTTAACAATCTGGCGTTGAGCATCATCGATGAACAACATCGATTCGGGGTTCACCAACGGATGGCTTTACAACACAAAGGCCAAACACAGCCCCATCAACTAATAATGACCGCCACGCCAATTCCACGAACATTGACCATGGCGTTGTATGCGGATATGCAAGTTTCCGTGATCGACGAACTTCCCAAGGGTCGCCAACCCATAACCACCCATACGGTAGAAGAAAAGCGTCGACCAGATGTGGTTGCTCAAGTAGAAGCTGCACTGAAGCAAGGCCAACAAGCCTATTGGGTCTGCGTTTTGATTGAAGATTCTCAAGAGATAGATGCTATGTCTGCGCAAACTCTGTTCGCTGACTTAACTGCGGCCCTTCCACATCGGCGCATCAGTTTGCTGCACGGGCGCATGAAGGGTGACGAAAAAGTGGCGACCATGCAGGCGTTTAAAAAGGGTGAAATCGATGCGCTGGTGGCAACCACGGTTATCGAAGTAGGGGTTGATGTGCCGAATGCCACGCATATGGTCATCGAAAATGCGGAACGACTCGGACTTGCCCAGTTGCATCAGTTACGTGGCCGGGTCGGGCGGGGTGAAATTGCGAGCCATTGTTTCTTGATGTTCTCCCGCGGCTTAGGAGAGGCTGCCAGAACTCGTCTGAGTGCCATGCGCGAAAGCCAAGATGGCTTCTACTTAGCCGAACAAGATCTGAAGTTACGCGGTCCTGGCGACCTGCTGGGCACTCGCCAATCTGGAGAGCAGTCGTTTCGAATCGCAGACCTGGCACTCCACGCCCATCTCATTCCCCAAGCTATTGCCCGTGGAGATGCGCTACTGGCTGAGGCCGAAAATAGTTCGGATCCGAGCATGAACAATCTACTCAACATGTGGGCACCCACAGACTCAGGCAGCCTCACCGTTTAATTTGGCCATTGGCAGCACCCTGAACCTTCCAAAATCTGAAGTTTCCGGTGCAAGCCTACTGGCTGGATGCTGTGTACACCGCTGCCACCATGGAGTCGTTGGCACATCAGATGGACCCTAACGACCGGCCCAATCCAGGTACTTGTTACTTGGTGGGCTTATTGGCCAATTTCGGCACACTCATCGTCGGTCATGTGTTCCCACCCCAATACGAATCTATATGCCGTATTCAGGAGCCCAAACTGGCCCGCGTTGCCGAAACGGTGATAGGCGCCAAATAGGATCTTAAGGATTTGTCTCGGCAGATGACTCGATAACTCTGCCTGCGTCGGGGTCATGAAAAACGTCTAAATCCAGTTCGTTTTCACTGGCCGCAACAACGGTCGCCACCATGCCATCACCGGTAATGTTGACCGCCGTGCGCATCATATCGAGTAGTCTATCGATACCGATGATAAGTCCAATACCGGCTACTGGAAGCCCAACCTGGTCCAGCACCATCGCTAGCATGATTAAGCCTACGCCTGGTACCGCCGCTGTTCCTATAGATGCCATGGTTGCTGTTAACACCACCATCAACAAAGCTTCCGGCCCAAGCGCTATACCGTAGTACTGTGCAATAAACACTGTAGCCACGCCTTGCATAATGGCGGTACCGTCCATATTGATCGTGGCACCCAAAGGCACGGCAAACGAGGTAACGTTGCTACTGACACCAACCCGCTTTTCAACCGTGCGGATGGTTATCGGCAGAGTTGCACCACTAGAGGACGTGGAAAATGCGACCAACATGGGCTCGCGCATTTTCTTTAAGTAGGTAATGGGGTCTAAACCACAAAGAAGTTTCATCAAAAGTGGGTAGACCACCAGCATGTGCAGCAGCAAAGTACCCGCCACAGTCATGAAATAGGCACCGAGCTTTGCGATTTGTGACCAGCCAACAGTCACGCCCAAAGTGACCATCAAACAAAAGACCCCAATTGGCGCAAGCTCTATGATCATGGTGATCAGCTTCATAAAGATTTCGTTAAGGTCATCCAACATCGAGTGAATACGTTTCCCGGCTTCACCGACACTTGAGAGCGCCAGACCTAAGAGCACAGCAAATAGGATAACTTGCAGCATTGCACCATTTGCCATGGAGGCAATTGGATTTTGCGGGACTATGTTGACCAATGTGTCTTTGACACTCGGTGCTTCTGTTGCGCTGTAAGTAGTCTCTGGCACTTCACCCGCATCTAACCCAGGCTGGACTATTGATGCCGTTGTCAGCGCCAATGTCACGGCGATGGCTGTGGTCATTAGATACAAGCCTATGGTTTTCCCGCCTAAACGGCCTACCTTGCCGGTGGCGCCTAAGCTGGCAGCACCGCAGGTCAAAGAAACTAGGACTAACGGTACAACCATCATCCGCAACAGGGCGACAAAGATCTCGCCACCCGCAGCAATCAAGCCTTGGGTAAAATAGACCGTGACCGGGTTGTCGGCTCCTAGCGCAAACCCCTGAATTACAATGCCGACCAGAAGACCGGCTGCCATGGCGATTAGGATGCGGTAGGTTAGGCTCATTAGCCGACTTCAATCATTTCAAAATCTTCCTTACTGACGCCACACTCTGGGCAGATAAAATCCTCTGGGACTTCTTCCCAGGCCGTGCCCGGCTCTATACCTTCTTCTTCACATCCTTCGGCTTCATCATAGATCCAGCCACAAACAATACACTGCCACTTTTTCACCAAAAACTCCGTCTAATTGCTGACGGCTCACCGTCAATTACTTGATACCCTTTAATTTCTTTGTCGTCTTACTTTATAGATTGGGGGAAGCCGCGATAAACTACTGATCTGGATGGCAAAAATCAAGGCAACGTTCAATACCCACTCTCAGCAAAATTATGGCATTACCCTTAGCATTTCGTAACAATCCATACGCGCAACTCATGCGCGTCGATCGACCTGTCGGTACCTTGTTGTTGCTGTGGCCGACTCTGGCCGCTTTGTGGATGGCACAAGGCGATCAACCCGCTTGGTATTTGATCCTTATTTTCACCATGGGCACTGTAGTAATGCGCTCCGCAGGCTGCGTGATCAATGACTACGCCGACCGGCACATCGATGGTGCCGTCGAACGGACCAAGCACCGGCCTTTGGTTACTGGCGCGATCCAACCCAAAAACGCACTGCTTCTATTTGGTCTCCTGGTGACAATCGCTGGCTCGTTGGTCTTGTTCCTTAGTTGGCTGACGTTGGTGGTTGCCTTGTTTGGATTAGCGCTGGCAGCTTTATATCCTTTTACCAAACGCTGGACTCATCTTCCACAAACCGTATTGGGTGCCGCCTTCAGTTGGGGCATTCTAATGGCCTGGACGGAAGTTACTGGCGGCATCACTGAAGCCGCAGGCTTAATGTTCGCGGCAAGCATGGTCTGGATTGTTAGCTACGACACCCTGTACGCCATGGTCGACCGAGAGGATGATCTTCTAATAGGAGTTAAAAGTACCGCTATTTTGTTCGGCGATTTAGACCGAGTAATGATCGGCCTGCTGCAGGCAATGACGATCATCGCCCTTCTCATGCTCGGTCGAAAGCTGGGCTATACGGGCTTGTATTACATCGGCGTCACTATTGCAGCACTGCTGTTCGGTTATCAGCAGTACCTAATTAGAAAACGAAACCCCGAGCTTTGTTTCCTTGCCTTCAAAAATAACGTCTGGGTAGGTTTTGCTTTGTTTTGCGGTACTCTGGTGGAATTGAACACCGCGCTTGTGCTTTAGCGTTCACCAACTAGAAATGGGCCATTGACGCAACTTATCGCATATTTCGACCACTTTAATTCAACGCTTGCGGCGTCCGTGCGTTGGTTGGCGTTGGCCATGGTTGCGGCAACTCTGGCCATTGTTGTGCTCCGCTACGTATTTAATATGGGTGCCATACCGCTACAAGAGTCGGTCATGTACATGCATGGCTTTCTTTTTCTACTCGGAATTCCCTACGGTATTCGTCAAAACACGCATGTCAGAGTCGATATTCTTTACGCGAACAAACTCAAACCATGGCAACGGCACATAGACCTTGGCGGCCACATTCTTTTTCTACTGCCGGTAAGCATTTTTATTGTCTATACGTCCATGCCTTACGCTCTTGCGAGTTGGCGAGTGCTTGAGCGTTCACCAGAGGTCGGTGGTCTACCGGCGATATTCATACTCAAATCACTGATACCCCTCACTGGCTCGCTCATGACGCTGCAAGCCCTCACGGAGGTTGCCCGCACGCTGTTAAATTGGTCTGCTCCAAAACCTAGCGCCGAGAAGCTCTAGTGGACTTCACCCCGCTCATTATGTTCGCCGCCACCTTCGCCGCTTTAGCGCTTGGCTATCCAGTGGCGCTAACACTTGCCGGCGTCGCCTTGTTATTCGCTTTCGGTGGCATCCTCACTGGCGCTTTCAATCCGGGTGATCTAGGTTTCGCTCCGGGCCGCATCTTTGGCACTGTTACCAATCAAACACTAATCGCCGTGCCTCTGTTCGTGTTCATGGGCATCGTATTAGAGCGCACTAAAATAGCCGAAGGTCTACTGACCTCACTTGCTTCTCTACTGGGACGACTTAAAGGCGGTCTCGGTCTCACCGTCGTTCTCGTTGGCATGCTCATGGCTGCCTCAACTGGCATTGTCGGTGCAACAGTGGTGACATTGGGTTTGATGGCGTTGCCGTCTATGCTTCGCCAAAATTACGATCCAGCCTTTGCTACTGGCACAATCGCGGCAACCGGAACGCTAGGGCAGATCATTCCGCCGTCGATTGCGCTGGTGTTATTGGGTGATGTTTTGTCCAATGCCTATCAACAGGCCCAGCTCAACATGGGTATTTTTGCGCCGCAGTCTATTTCTGTGGGTGATCTTTTTGCTGGTGCCATATTACCTGGGCTACTGCTGGTTGTTTTCTACCTAATCTACGTACTGGGTAGATCTTATCTAAGCCCGCCTTATTTGGAAGAGTCCGATTCGACCGAAGCTGAAACGCAACCCACTTCGTTGCTTATTTTATTGCAAAACCTCGTACCCCCTCTGGTCCTCATTGCAGCCGTATTGGGGTCCATTCTCAGTGGCTGGGCAACCCCAACAGAGGCGGCGGGCGTAGGCGCTGCAGGCGCTTTGTTTTTGGCCTTAGCTTATGGGCGGCTTAATTTGTCCGTTCTACGGGAAACATGTGAATCGACCCTCACCACCACGGCCATGGTGTTTTTTATTCTTATTGGCGCCTCAATCTTCTCCTTAGTTTTTCGCGGATATGGAGGTGACGAATTAATACAGGCCTTGTTCGCCGACCTACCTGGCGGCATGTGGACGGCGCTTGCCATTGTCATGGTGGTTATTTTCTTATTGGGCTTCATCTTAGATTTCATTGAAATCACCTTCGTGGTTGTACCTATCGTAGGCCCAGTTCTGTTGGCTATGGGTATTGATCCTGTCTGGCTGGGCATCCTCATTGCTGTGAATTTACAAACCTCGTTCCTAACCCCTCCCTTCGGATTTGCGTTGTTCTATTTGCGTGGTGTAACACCTGAACACATTCCCACCAGTGCAATCTATCGAGGCGTTGTACCCTTTATCTTTCTACAGCTGTTACTTTTAGTAGTACTGGTTGCATGGCCGGAGCTTGCCACTTGGCTGCCCAATCAAATATATGGATGACCGTTATGTCGCTTGTTTTAACTGACCTCAAAATATGGGACGGTGCCGAAGTTTTGGCTGCCGACACTCTGCAGGTCGAGGACCAAAAAATATCTTGGATTGGGCATAAGGAAGATCTTGATCCATCGCTGAGCAAGACCGCTCAAAGTCATGCAGGGCTCACGGCTATGCCAGGGCTTATCGATGCCCACGTGCACTTAGAATTAAACCCTGATGATTCCAAACCGCCGGAGAAATCTCTACCGACTGTCATTCCGTTAATGCGCGAACGCGCTCATCAGATGGTCAAGGCGGGCATTACCACGGCGCGCGATTTGGGTGGTGGCGCGTGGTTCGAACTGGCTCTGAGAGATCAGATTCTCGCTGGCGAGTTTCCTGGGCCCCGCTTGATTTGCTCGGGACAACCCATCACCTGTCCTCAAGGCCACTGCCACTTCTGGGGTGGCGAAGCCTCCAGCCTGGCAGAAGCCACTGATGTTCTCCACCGCCAGGTCGCGCAGAATGTCGATCTCATAAAAATTATGGCCACGGGCGGAAGGCTAACCGCTGGCAGCCAACCCACCGATGCACAATTCCCGCAAGCGACATTGGATGCACTTGTCGCCACCGCCCACCAACACAAACTACCCGTGGCTGCGCACTGTCACGGTACCGAAGGCATACATCGCGCAGCTCTTGCTGGCGTAGATACTATCGAACATTGCAGTTGGGTAGGTAACGACGGTTGGGCATCAGACTACCAACCAGACGTTGCACAGGTGATCTTGGAAAACGGCATATGGGTTTCACCTACAGTTAACAAAGGCTGGCAACGTATGCTAGACAGCAAAACCGGTGCTGTATTGCAGCGCGTTCGCGCAGCTTATCGCAAAATGATCGATCTCGGCATACCGATGCTGGCGAGTACTGACGCAGGTATTCCGGGGGTTTATCACCATGAACTACCGGCCGCGCTAGTGGTGTTCGCACAGATCGCCCAATTGTCACCAACGCAGGCTCTGCAATCTGCCACTTCGGCCGCGGCGAGGGCCTTAGGGGTAAGTCATTTAGTCGGTAGTCTTGCACCCGGGATGGATGCTGACATTTTGCTGGTCGAGGGCGACCCTACGGTTGATTTAGTGCGCATCACCCAACCAGCTTCGGTCTATGCTCGGGGTGTTCAATACCTCTAGGTATTGTCGGCACCCCAATTAGGGGGTCTTTTTTCTACAAAAGCGCTGACGCCTTCTTTGTAGTCAGGCTCACGCATCATGTCATCTAGTAATGCTTCGGAGTCTACTACTGAAGCTGCGACATCTCTGTGCAGATCCCTATAGATTTGCCAGCGAGTCTGGCGAATGGAGTTCGGTGCAACAGAACCGATGAGCGATTTCACGTATTCATAGGTGCGAGGCATTAGTTCGTCTACGCCAACCAGTTGATTTACAAAACCGAGTTCATGGGCTTCTTCAGAATAGAACACTCGGCTGGTGAGCAAAATATCGTTCGCGCGCCCAAGCCCCATTATCTTTGGCAGCATCCATGACAAGCCATATTCTGCGGGTAAATTGAGTTTGCCGTGCGCAGTGGTGAACTTGATACCGGGTACCGCTATGCGGATGTCTGCAAAGGCCGCTAAAGCTAGGCCAACACCCGCAGCGGGACCATTAATCGCTGCAATAACCGGCTTTTTTAGACCGAAGTGGTAGGCAAAGGCTGCATCAAATTCTGGCGCGGTGCCATAACCTGGCATCGCCACATCTTCCGGTGTACCTGCGTCGTAACTGCCACGTTCCGAGTGTCCTTCTAGTGCTTGGGAATCACCGCCCACACAAAACCCTCGACCTCGTCCGCTGACAACTATTGCTCGTACGTTGTCATCTGCATCGGCCTTAGCGAGCAGGTAGCGATACTCGGTGTGCAGCCGCCCAGTCCAAGCGTTCATTCGATGAGGTCTCGCAAGCCAAATGGTCGCGATCTGATCGTTAACCTCATACTCCGTACTTTTTAGTTCCATAATTCTCTCAACTCACCCGAGCTGCTAGCGGGCATTAATATAGGCTTGCTCACTGATGGCATGGTATTCCCTGACGTCTTTGTAGAAAGCCATGTAGGAATCATAGATTTCTTGAGCCAGTGGATTGGCTGTCGCCGCTTCAGCAACAACGTCCTGACTTGCGGCCTTTAATGCCGCAAGGACATCGTCTGGCAGCCTACGCAACTTCACACCGTGTTCGTCTACCAAGGTACGCAACGCGGCGTTGTTGCGTGCCGTAAACTCACTCAACAAATCATTGTTCATGGCACGAGTGGTCATTTCCACCATCATCTGAAGATCTTTCGGCAACGAGTTCCATGCCTCCTCGTTGATAATGGACTCAAGTGTGGGCCCCGGCTCATGCCATCCCGGGTAGTAGTAGTATTCAGCGGCGTTGTGCAGCGCAAAAGCCAAATCGTTGTATGGACCAACCCATTCGGTTGCATCGATAACGCCAGTTTGCAAGGAAGTAAAAACCTCACTCCCCGGCAACCCAACGGGTACGCCACCGACTCTTTTAAGTACTTCTCCACCCAGACCCGGAATGCGCATTTTCAAACCCTGCAAATCCGCTACCGAGTTTATTTCTTTGTTAAACCACCCCGCCATTTGTACGCCGGTGTTCCCTGCCGCCATAGGCACCAGCCCAAATGGTTTATAGAGTTTTTGCCATAGTTCCAAGCCACCACCGTAAGCCAGCCAGCCATTCATTTCCTGCGCTGTCATACCAAAAGGCACAGTGGCAAACATAGCCGCGATAGGGATCTTGCCGCGCCAGTAGTAGGCGGCACCATGACCCATTTCAGCGGTCCCTTGGGATACCGCATCGAACACTTCAAACGCACCTACCAACTCGCCTGCGCCGTAGACTTTTATATCGAGACGCCCACGGCTCATCTCTCTAAGCTGATCGGCAAACCGTTCGACAGCAATGCCCATCCCAGGAAGGTTTTTAGGCCACGTTGTAATCAGCTTCCACTGATAGATTTTTTCTCTCTCTACGCTCGCGGCACTCTCTACGCTTGCGGCGCTCTCCACGCCGTCAGCACCGCCGGCGTTGGCAGAACTATTTTCTGTCGGCCCGCAACCCGCAAGCAACAAACAAAACGTCAAAGAACTTAGAATTCTGTACAGCCACTTACTCATCAACCCTCCCAATCAAACCCAAATAAGAAAACTATTAATCTATGGCTTGGAGGTTCGCATAACCCACCATTAACCACTTAGCACCTACGCCAGGGAAGTTGACCTCCACCTTGGCTCGATCTCCCCCGCCTTCCATCTGCATGATGACACCTTCTCCGTATTTGCCATGTAAAACTACTTGGCCAATACGCAGTCCCGTTTCGCTGTTTTCCTCAAACAACCCACCTTCTGAAACAAGCGGGCGTTGCACCGCGCCATTAAGGCGAACTTCGTTCAGTAGAGACTGCGGAATTTCTAACAAAAACCGGCTAGGGCGATTGTAGCTGTCTTGACCATGCATGCGCCGGGTCTCGGCGTAGGTTAAATAGAGCTCCTGCATAGCACGCGTAATGCCAACATAGGCAAGGCGCCGCTCCTCCTCCATTCGACCCGGCTCATCGGCTGACATACGATGTGGGAACAATCCTTCCTCCATGCCACCCAAAAATACCAGAGGGAACTCAAGCCCTTTGGCAGAGTGCAACGTCATCATTTGAACCGATGGACCTTCCTGCGCTTTTCGATCACCGGCGTCTAAAGCAACTTTGTCTAGAAACTCTTGCAGAATGGTGGTTTCAGCACCGTCACCATCGCCATCACCACCAGCAAGGGGAAACACCAGTTCGCCACTATACTGCCGGCAGGCAGTGACCAGTTCTTCCAAGTTTTCTTTTCGCGCCAGGCCCCGCTCACCTCGTTCCTGGCGGTGATAGTTCATCAAGCCTGAAGCATCTATAACGTGTTCGGCCATTTCGTGCAGATCCATGGATCCGCAGGCTTCCGCGAGGTCGTCGATCAGCGCTAAAAAGTCCGGGATAGTAGTTTTCGCACGCCCAGTGAAAAGCCCTTCAGCAATACCGTGCTTAGCTGCCTGCCACATAGAGATATTATGGGTACGAGCAATCACTCGTACAGCTTCCACAGACTTGTCACCAATGCCTCGTGGAGGGATGTTGACCACTCGCTCGAAAGCCGGGTCTGCATGCCGGTCTTCCATCATGCGCATGTAACCCAGAGCGTTCTTTACCTCCACCCGCTCAAAAAACCGCTGACCTCCATAAATCTGATAAGGAATACTAGCGCGCAGCATGGCCTCTTCAATCACTCGCGATTGAGCATTAGAACGATACAGGACGGCAACTTCGTTAGCGGTACCACCACCGTCCAGCCACTGCTGGGTACGATCAACAATAAAGCGTGCTTCGTCCAGATCATTGAACCCACCGAAGACCTTGATAGGCTCACCTACCGCCCGATCGGTCCACAGTTTCTTACCTAATCGCTCAGAATTTTTTTGAATGAGGCCATTGGCGGCATCGAGAATGGTCTGTGTAGAACGATAGTTTTGTTCAAGCCGAACAGTCCCGACGTTGTTCAATTCTTCTGAAAACTGCTGGATGTTTTCAATTTTTGCACCCCGCCAGCCATAAATAGACTGGTCATCATCTCCCACTGCCATAATGTTGCCCTGGCGACCAACAAGCGCCTTTAGCCAGCTATATTGGATGGCATTGGTGTCTTGGAACTCATCCACCAGGAGGTTTTGGAAGCGCTCTTGGTAATGGCCTAAAAGCACCGGGTTGTTCAACCAAAGCTCATAGCTACGGAGCAGTATCTCGGCAAAATCAACCAACCCGCCTTGTTCGCAAATTTCCTCATAGCCTTCATAAATACGCTTGTGAGTAATCTGAAAAAGATCATCACTTGACGCCACTTGATGGGCTCGCTTACCTTCGTCTTTCTGGCCGTTAATAAACCAGCTCGCTTGCCGCGCCGGCCACTTTTTCTCATCGACGTCCAAGCTCCGCATGACCCGTTTTACCAAACGAAGCTGATCATCGGCATCAATGATCTGGAAATTCTGAGGGAGCTTCGCTTCCTGCCAATGCATGCGTAACAGCCGATGACCTAGGCCATGAAAGGTACCCACCCACATGCTTCTAACCGATATTTGCAGCAGCTCTTCAATGCGTACTCGTAACTCCGCAGCTGCCTTGTTGGTAAATGTAACGGCAAGAATACTGTGCGGCGACACGCCTTCAACTTCGATCAGCCAGGCGATTCGATGCACGAGCACACGAGTCTTACCGCTGCCTGCACCGGCGATCACCAAGGTGTTGCCAAGCTTCGCTGACACGGCATCGCGTTGCGGTTCGTTGAGTCCTTCGAGGATGTGTGTAATGTCCAAAAAAGCTAAATCCCTGTAGATATTTACAGTGTACCGTCGAACGCTTCCTAGCGGGAGTGGCGTGCTACATTTTCCTGTGTAAACTCACGGCATGCTTAAACTAACGATTTTTCTCGCCCTCTCTCTCTTAGCCGCAGGCATGCCACTCAACGCAGCACCACTTGCTGCAAGTAACCCAGCAGACTTTGACGCCTGTCTTGCCGAACTTAAGGTGCAGATATCAAACGAAGTTGGCACGGGCAAAGAGCTAGACCGAATGCTTGAAGCAATAGAGGAAATCCCGCGGGTGATAACTCTAGATCGCAGCCAGCCAGAATTTACCCAATCGTTCACGCAATATTACCAAGTAAGGGTTACCCAAGCTCGTATCGATAAAGGCCGCGCTTTGAAGCGTCAACACGCGGGCCTTTTTCAGCAAATCAAAGACGATTACGGGGTACCAGCACACTACTTACTCGCCTTATGGGGTTTGGAAACCAACTTTGGCGGCTACCTTGGCAAACTCTCAGTGCCCAGCGCTCTGGCCACACTCGCCTGCGACGGCAGACGTAAGAAATTCTTCCAGGGAGAGTTTTTAGCTTTGAGCCGTATTGTCGCAACCGGCGGCATGCGTCCTGAAGAGCTCCAAGGTTCCTGGGCAGGTGCCATAGGTCATATGCAGTTTATGCCTAGCACTTTTCTTGCTCACGCCATCGACTACAACAAAGATGGCGCCATCAACGTCTACAAAAGCTTGCCCGATGCACTGGGATCGGCAGCGAATTATTTACACCAAATGGATTGGCAGGCCGGCTTTCGCTGGGGCAGAGAAGTCCACCTGCCGACAAATTTCGACTACGCCCAAGCTTCCTACGACAATTGGCAACCGCTTAGTCACTGGCACAACTTAGGGGTAACAGATAGCACCGGGGCACGACTGGCAGATTTGGATCTGTCCGCCGCACTGTTACTGCCTATGGGTTCTCAAGGACCGGCTTTCGTTATTTACCCAAATTTTAAAGCGCTGATGCGCTGGAACAGATCCTCAAATTACGCCCTTTCCGTTGGCCGGCTCGCAGATCGAATTGCCGGTTTGGGACAACTAACAACGCCACTTCCTGACGCTAAAGAATCACGATTCCGTACCGCCGACATAGAACGGTTGCAGTTAGAACTGACGGCGCTGGGGTTCGATACTACAGGCGCTGATGGTGTCATCGGACCGGCGACGCGCAATGCAATTCGCGCGTTCCAACAGCACCATGAGCTACCCGCAGACGGATATCCGAGTAGCGCGGTGTGGCAACTGCTCGAAAGCCAATAAGCGTTTTAGTCAACCGCTGCACCCTGTCCACCGTCAGCAACTTGTGGCCTTCTTTCAGCTAAATTTTAACATTCGTAAAACTTTTTACAGAGATCGTCCGACATTAGTTTATGGCCCCAAACGAGAGGGCGTTTGGGCAAACATCATAATAATGAGACATGCATGACAAGCAGCACTTCCCGCGCACCTTCTGGCGCCGGCATGGATCGCGTTATCAGCCAAAAATCTGGGCGATTTATACGGTTTCTGCCCTGGGTTGGCGCCACTATTGCCATCGTCGCGGTCATCTATTTCTTTGCCACTTACCAAAATGCCACGTTTGCCATTGAAAACACCCGCATTTCCATCGCACCTGTGATTGATGGAGAGTTTGATGACTACATACCCATTCGAGGACGAGTCACCCCACTAAAAACCGTCTACTTGGATATGATCGAGGGCGGGCAGGTGCAAAAGCGCATGGTCGAAGATGGCGCCATGGTCAACGCAGGTGATTTACTGGTCTCATTAAACAATACCTCCCTGCAACTTGACGTCAGCCGCAACGAAGCGATGGTCACTGAACAGCTCAATAATATGCGCTCCATTGAACTTCAGCTTGAGCAGAACCGCCTACAGCACAAGCGTGCGCTGGTTGAAATGGACTACCAAATTCAGCGCCTGAAACGGCAAGTGACTCGGCTAACGAACCTAGACATGGCCGGGGTGGCTGCCAAAAGCCAGCTTGAAGACAGCACCGATGAGCTCGGATACTATCGAAAACGTCGTGAGGTTACCTTAGAAAGCCAAGCAACCGATGCGAAGTTGCAGGAAACTCAGCTGCAATTTTTGCGTCAATCCGCCAGGCATCTCGAGGCCAACCGAGACCTCGCCCGCACCAACCTCGATGCTCTAAACGTCCGAGCACCGGTCAGCGGCAAACTCAGCGGCTTCGACATTGAGGTAGGACAAAGCATTACCCGCGGAGGCCGTCTCGGCCAAATCGACGACCCTGAGGAGTTCAAACTCAAGGTAGCAGTTGACGAGTTTTATCTAGGGCGAGTCGACATTGGACTCGCCGCGCAATATACCGCCGGTTCCACCTATCCTCTGACGGTCCGAAAAATCTATCCTCAGGTAACCGATGGCCAGTTCGAACTCGACTTGCACTTCGACGATACCCAGCCCCCAGATATTAAACGCGGTCAAACATTGCAAGCGCGTCTGACTTTGGGCGCCTCTCATTCGGCGTTACTCGTCCCCAATGGCACTTTCTACCAAGACACCGGTGGCAATTGGATATTCGTCGTCTCTGCTGACCGCACTGAAGCACATAAAAGAACAGTACGCCTAGGCCGACGCAACACCAAGCACATAGAAGTGCTCGACGGCCTACAAGCAGACGAGCTGGTTATTACGAGCGCCTATTCAAGCTTCAAGACCATGGAGCATTTGGTAATTCAACAGGACTGACACATGTTAAAACTCTCAAACCTTTCAAAGTTCTATCGCACTGAAGATATTGAGACTGTTGCCTTAAACAGCATCAATCTGACCATTGAGGATGGAGAGTTTGTTGCCATCATGGGACCCTCAGGATGTGGGAAATCGACCCTGCTCAACATCATCGGTATGTTGGACTCACCCAGTGAGGGTCAGTACCTGTTCAAAGACCAGGACATTTCACAGGCCACGGAAAGCCAGCTGGCCGACCTACGCAAAACCAATATCGGCTTTATCTTTCAGTCGTTTAATCTCATCGATGAACTGTCGGTCAGCGAAAACATCGAACTTGCGCTGCTGTATCACGATATGAGCAGCAAGATACGTAAAGAAAAGGTCGGTACCATCATGGAAAAGGTGGGCATCGCTCACCGCGCGAAACACCGGCCAAGTCAGCTGTCTGGTGGTCAGCAGCAACGTGTGGCGGTCGCCCGCGCAGTGGTGGGCGGTCAATCACTCATCCTGGCCGATGAGCCTACTGGAAATCTGGACAGCCAACACGGCCAGGAAGTAATGGACATGCTCACCGGGCTAAACGAAGAGGGCACCACCATAGCCATGGTGACCCACAGCTCGAACCACGCCAAAGTCGCCAATCGCACCATCGATCTTTTCGATGGTCACGTCGTCGACAACGCACCACTCACCGCAACCGCAACCGCAACCGCAACCGCTGGAGGTTAAATGTTCGCCAACTACCTCCTCATCGCCTGGCGTCAACTCGGCAAAAACAAGCAGTACGCATCCATAAACGTCTTAGGCCTGGCCGTTGGTCTGATCGTCTATATTCTGGGTTCCAGCATTGTCGACTACGAAGAGAGCCACGATCTTTTCTGGAAAAATGCGTCGCGCATTTACACTGCCGGAACCATTTTTGGGCCCGCGGCAAACATCGGTGTTTCCGAGACAGACGGTATCTACTCAGCCTTCGGTCCAATGATAGAAACCCAACTCGAAGATGTTGAAGCGGTGGCTCGTATCATTGGTAACGAGTTTCTCGTTAGTATCGACGATACCCACTACTACCAACAAATTCGCTTCGTCGACCCCGAATTTACTACCATCTTTGATTTCAAATACCTTGAAGGAAGCGCATCAGCCTTACTCGACCCTGATGGGGTCATTTTGTCTCGCTCGATTAAAGACAAGTTTTTTGGCGCCGGAGCCGCTACCGGAAAAACCCTAAAGCTGGACCACAACGTGGAACTGCATGTCACTGCGGTAATTGAGGATCTTCCCAGAAATACCCACTTCTCAAGCTCTATCACGTCCGACGGCGAATTGGACATCATCACCTCGTTGAATGCACTGAACAAAGCCGTCGACTACGACCTGGCCGGCAATTTCAACAACCTTTCTTCAGGCGATAACACCTATATGTTGTTGTCACCCA
>JBNMMV010000032.1:0-20548 GCA_051270205.1 Limisphaerales bacterium | reverse complement strand
ATCTCTTACGGCACATCGAGTTATGGCTACGATGTTCGCTGCGCACCTGAATTTAAGGTGTTCACCAACATCCACTCTGCGACCGTCGACCCCAAGGCTTTTGACGAACGCAGCTTTGTCGATGTGGTTGGTGATGTGTGCATCATCCCACCGAATTCTTTCGCCTTGGCGAGCACGGTTGAATACTTCCGTATTCCCGAGGATGTGTTGACAATCTGTCTGGGTAAATCTACCTACGCACGTTGTGGCATCATTGTTAATGTGACGCCACTGGAACCGGAGTGGGAAGGGCATGTGACACTGGAATTTTCCAACACCACTACGCTACCTGCCAAGATCTACGCCAATGAAGGTGTAGCGCAAATGCTGTTCTTTCAGTCAGATGAGCGTTGTATTACCACCTATAAAGATAGAGGCGGAAAGTACCAGGGCCAGCGCGGCGTTACGTTACCTAAGACCTAAGACCAGAACCCGTATTAGCCCTTAGCTTGCCAGGAACTGATTGCTGTCAGGTTGGGTATCGCTAGCAACAATACGTCCGATGGAGACGGGTTGTTCTCCGGCTTGGGTCAGTGAGGCGATAACTGCTTCTTCGGTGTCTTTGCTCACAACTAAAATGAAGCCAATGCCGCAATTGAAGGTTTTCAACATTTCCGTGGTTTCTATGTTGCCTGCTTGTTGCACCCAGGCAAATACTTCCGGCCACTGCCAGCGGTCAATATCTATCAGTGCAGCGTGGTTGTCGTCAACCAGCACCCGAGGGACATTTTCGAGGAATCCGCCACCTGTGACATGAACCATGGCATGCACGGCATCTGGATGGCTGCGCAAAGTGGCAAGTACAGATTGCACATAGATGCGGGTAGGTGCGAGTAAGTCGTCTAGCAGATCTTCGTTGGGCTCAATGTCGCGGTGTTCTAAAACTTTCCTAATGAGCGAATAACCATTGCTGTGGGGCCCACTAGAGGGCAAGCCGATAAGCACATCACCGAGGGAGACTCTGGAGCCATCTATGATATTTGGTTTGTCGACAACGCCAACGCAAAACCCGGCCAGATCGTATTCTTCGCCTTCATAGAAGCCAGGCATTTCAGCTGTTTCGCCACCTGCCAAGGAGCAACCAGCAATTTCGCAACCTTTTGCAATACCGTTAATCACCGTCGCCGCGGTGTCGACGTCTAACGAACCTGTTGCGTAGTAGTCGAGGAATAGAAATGGCTCGGCGCCCGTTACCAGTACATCGTTAACGCACATTGCCACCAGGTCTTGGCCAACCCCATCGTGCCGATTGTAGTCGATAGCGAGTTTTAACTTGGTTCCGACACCGTCAGTACCGCTGACTAACACTGGCTGTGTGTACCCGGCCGGAATTTCGGTCATGGCGGCGAAACCACCCAAAGTACTCAACATCTCTGGTCTATGGGTCGCTTTGCAAGCGGGTGCTATGCGTTTTATCAACTCAGCGCCTGCCTCTATGTCTACTCCAGCCTGCTTGTAGCTGAGGCCCCCTCTTGGGTCATTGGCTGGGTCACTGCCTGGCTCTCTCACGCTTTTTTGCTCTAGTTCATAAAGCCGCAAAGTGTAGCAGACTGAGACTCACCTCGACGCTGGTTTTTCGCTAAACTGCAGCAATGGTTAGATGAAGGGTTTGTGCTTGATTAGAATTTTCTGGGCGATTTTGGTGACTCTGGCATTGGGTACTTCGCAATCGGCTTTTGCTTTGACGCAACCGCCTTGGCTTTATTCGGTGGAACTGCCTGTGGAAGAACAAAGTGCCGAAGCGCGCCAGCGTGTGGCCCGTTCTGCGCTGTTGGTTGTGTTGACGCGGCTCACTGGACTCACCTCTATTCCACGTAATGCCGTGATTAAGGCTGCGCTCGCAAAGCCCGCTCAGTACTACGATGAATTTCGCTTTGTTGACGGCAGCGGCGCTCAACGTGGGCAATCTGGATTGCGACTTAACTTTCAGGGCGAAGCAATCCTAAGTCTAATCAAAGATGCGAGGCTCCCCATCTGGTGGACACGACGCCCACAAGTGGTCGCTTGGATTGTGGTCGAACAGTTGGGAGAGCGTACTTTGCTCTCCGCCAATAGTGACCATCCGCTGAAAGAAGCGCTAAAGGAAGTTGGGCGAGCTCGAGGCATTGAATTGCAATTTCCGTTGATGGACCTAGATGATTTAATGCAAGTAAATGCAGATGATCTGTGGGGCAATGTAACTCACGGTCTTCTTGAGGTATCCGAGCGTTATGGCGGCGAACTTAATTTGGTAGGGCGGGTGAGCTCCGATCTTACCTACGAAGGTTTACATCTAGCGGGTGGGTGGACATTTTGGCTGAATGATGAGGTCTATCAGCTTCCCTTTGCGGTAAATGGGTACGATCAAGCTGTGCAAGTTGGTATTAATGGGCTGGTGGCTGAACTGATCGAGACTTACAGTGTGCCTGCACGCGCGAGCCAGCGTTGGGAAGTTCGTGTCAGCGGGCTTCGAGGCATGCAGCCGTTTGCAGAATTGATGCGATATGTGAAGACATTAGATTGGGTGGATGGTGTGGAGGTGACTTCAGTGCAGGGAGATGTAGCGACCTTGGTGTTATCGACCGGGGCTTCTGCAGATCAGTTACTCAACTTGCTAACCATTGAAGAGCAGCTCGTCGAGGACACGCTGCATTTAGGTAGGGGCGTGCAGTTGATGTGGCGCGGTTAAGATGATTTACATTCCTAACATCATCACGGTTATCCGTATTCTTCTGGTGGTACCCATTTCTTGGCTGTTGTTAGAAGGTCGTCATGTCGACGCACTATTTTTGATGGTAATCGCCGGCCTTTCCGATGCGTTCGACGGCTTCCTCGCGCGACGTTTTAACTGGATGACACAGCTAGGTGCGACGCTTGACCCTTTGGCCGACAAATTGTTGGTTGCCGCTGTGTTTTTGGTATTTACCTGGCAGGGTCACATTCCTTTGTGGATCGCCATCATCGTGTTGGTGCGAGACTTTGTCATCGTCGCGGGTGCAGGTGTGTATAAGGTGCTTTATGAAGAGGTTGAAATATCACCTACGTTTTTGAGCAAGGCAAACACCGCAATGCAGTTAGTTGTGCTCATATTTTTGCTCGTTGGGCTATTGCCGATGGGTGTGATGAGCGACCTCGCAGTGGCCATGGTGAACCCATATAGTTTTTACATACTCGCTGTGCTTGGCGTTAGTTCGGGCCTAGATTATGTCTTTACCTGGGGTTCTAAGGCTTACCGTGAGGATAAAAAGCGCAAGCTCTACAAGCACGGTCCCGGCCGCATGCGGAAGCCAAGTTAACTAATGCGACCCCCCCAGCAAATTACGCTCGCGGTTGATTCTCCGTTGGTACCCAGTTTTGATAACTTTGTTGTTGGTGCTAACGGTGAACTCGTCAGTGGCTTGCAGCGGTCGATTGATTCCAGAGAGTTTGTTGCCATATGGCTATGTGGGGCCAATAGCGTCGGTAAAACACATTTACTTCGTGCAAGTTATCTAAAAGCGAAGAACAATGGTCAAGATGTAGTATTTGTCGGCTGTGAGCAAAGCCCAGGCGCTTCGCAAACTACCCCAGTCCTAAAAGAACTAAAACGCGCAAGCGGTTTTGGTACCACGGTGTGCATAGATGGCGTGGATTCGCTGGCGGGCGTTCCAGAGTTGGAGTACTTACTCATGGCAACGTATCAGCGACTGTTAGAAGAACAAGGCGTATTGCTGGTGAGCCATACAGCGGCCGCCACTACTATCCAATTTGAGCTGGCAGATCTCAATTCGAGGTTACGCAGTATGTTGCATTATCAGCTACAGTCATTGAGCGATGATGAAAAAGCGCAACTCCTACGTCTGCGAGCGCTGCACAAAGGCTATGAACTGGACGATGCAGTGTTGGCATATTGGTTGTCACGTGGTCCGCGCGATATCACGGCCTTACTCACTGATCTCGATCGGCTAGACCGCGCATCGCTGAGTCAGCGTCGACAAGTGACGGTGCCATTGCTCAAAGATGAATTGGGTTATTGATGAGATTGTTGGTGGTTGGTGGTGGATCAGCCGGGCATGTATTGCCCGCTCGACCTGTTATGCAACATTACCTGGATCAAGGCGATGAGGTGATTTTTGTAGGTACGCGCAGCGGTTTGGAAGAAAGCTTGGTTGAAGATCTGCAGGTATCCTTTTATGGCATCTCGGCCGGCAAACTTAGGCGCTATCTATCTTGGCAAAACCTTATAGATACGATGCGGGTAGCGCTCGGTGTCGTCGAATCCATAATCCTGCTCGCACGCGTGCGACCTAATGTTGTGTTCTCAAAGGGCGGCTTCGTGTCTTTTCCGGTAGTGCTGGCGGCTTGGCTTTGGCGTGTACCGGTAGTTGCACATGAATCAGACTTTTCGCCGGGACTTGCGAACCGGTTGGTACGCCCATTCGTTAAAACGTTTTGTGTGAGTTTTAAAGAAACCGAGGTGGCTGGCCATTCTCGAGTGGTCCACAGTGGTACGCCGATTCGGAGTGAAATTCTAAAAGGCGACGCTGAAGCTGGCCGGAAGTTATTAGGCGTTGATGAAGCGAAGCCGCTGTTAGTTATTACTGGCGGGTCACTGGGCGCTGATGCCCTTAATACTATCGTGCGCGCGAGCCTTGATGTGCTGTTGGAAGAATATTATGTGGTTCACGTTGTTGGCAAAGGCAAGAGCACAAGCCTAGATAACCCGGGTTACCTGCAGTTTGAATATGTCGGTGAAGGTTGGGGAGATATCTTGGCGGCAGCAGATAGGGTGATTTCTCGGGCGGGTGCAAATGCGTTGTTTGAACTTTTTGCGCTTCGTAAACTCTGCCTACTTGTGCCGCTTTCACAAGTAGCGTCGCGTGGCGATCAACTTGAAAATGCGGTCTTCGCAGCACAAGAGGGATTGGCCGTGGTAATAGAAGAAGATGCTCTTGATGCAGAAAGCCTTGCCGAATCCCTTGAGGCGTTGGTGAATAAGGAAAGTGAGATTCGAGCTCGTTTGCAGGCTTTCGTATTACCGGATGCCGTAGCGACCATCGTCAGCGAGATAGATGCACTAGGCGCCTGATATTGTCGGTTGGAAATGAAATTTTTGAATGAGCCTTGACATTCGTAGGGTGCAACTCTAAGTTGCGCGGCTCTCCCGAAAGCGCGCAAATTGAATGTTCCAAGTAAAAACTTACAACGCCATTGCCTCGCCAGGTCTCAAACGATTTGATGACGATCGATACTCGCTAGATGCTGAGGCCGAAAACCCGGATGCAATACTGCTTCGCAGCTATAAGCTAACTACCGAGGAATTGGGTTCCAACTTAAAGGCCATCGCGCGCGCCGGTGCTGGTGTCAACAATGTGCCCGTCGAAGCCTGTTCAGAGAGAGGCGTGGTGGTATTCAACACCCCAGGGGCCAATGCGAACTCTGTTAAAGAGTTGGTCATGACAGGCATGCTGCTTGCCTCGCGAGATGTCTATGGTGGTCTCCAGTATGTGCGCAGTCTGGCCGACATCAGCGATGAGGGTGAGCTCAATAAGCTGGTAGAGGCAGAAAAGAAACGCTTCAAAGGCCGTGAACTGATCGGCAAGACGCTTGGCGTGGTCGGTTTAGGCGCGATCGGCTCCATGGTCGCGCGAGCGGGATTAGATTTAGGTATGAACGTTATTGGTTACGACCCGGCGTTGTCTGTCGAGGCCGCATGGCGCATCCCAGCCGAAGTAGAGCGCATGGAAAATATGCCCAGCCTCTTTGCCAAAGCAGACTATGTCAGCCTACACGTACCATTGCTGCCAGCTACCGAAGGCATGATTAATGCGGAGAGTTTACTTTCCTTCAAACCCGGTAGTGTGCTGCTTAACTTTGCTCGTCAACCCATAGTAGATACAGCCGCCTTAACGCAGGCACTCAAGGAAGGGCGCATCGGCAAATACGTCGCCGATTTCCCTGTCCCAGGGCTCATAGATCATCCGCAAGTCATGCTCACGCCGCATCTCGGAGCGAGCACTGCGGAGGCTGAAGAAAATTGTGCGGTAATGGCTGCTAATCAACTAATGAGTTTCTTGGAAACTGGCAGTATTAAGAACTCTGTGAATTTCCCCGAAGTCATCATGGCTCCGAGTGATGGTAACCGCGTGGCGATCACCAATGAGAACGTGCCTGGCATGCTGGGTAAGATGACGGCACTGTTGGCAGAGCGCAACATCAACGTCGTTGATTTGATCAACAAAAGCCGTGACGGTTTAGCCTACAACATTATTGATCTGGAAAAGGCACCGGACGATGGTTTACTGCAAGCCCTGGGTGGCATCGACAGCGTCATCAACGTCCGGGTTGTTACTAGCGTCGAAGACTAGTTAGTGTTTGTCTATTAAGACAGATATTAGGCATTTGTTATTCGGTTCGTACCCTCCGCGGTGCCCGCACTACGAAAACAGGCCCAAGCGAGGACGCCTGGTCTTTTTTCTGCGCCCGCGCTCGCGCGGGTACGCGGCATTGGTTTTTAGGCGCAAGGTTTAGCGCCAGACCAAATACCTTAGGCGATTCCACATGCGAAAAGTGTTCTTTTGGGAGAGGCACAAACCTGTCTACTGGGACGGTTTGTTGTCGTCAGAAGATTCATCGTCAGAAGCGTCTTCATCAGTAGCCTCGGTCTGATCTTCATATGAGGTAGGCTTCTGGGCATCAGAATCGTCGTCTTCAATCTCAGACCACTTTGTCTCGTCTGCCGGTTCATCTGGCCAATCTGAAAACGGGAAGGCTAGCGATTCAGAGTTGAACGTTTGAAAGTGAAGAATGTCGCTTATGTAGACGCTTAAGTTTTTACCAAATGTATGCAAACTCGTATTAACGCTTCCTGTGACCAGCACTACTACTGCCTGAAAGACAACCACGACCGTGAGCAGAAACTCGGCGATTGCGTAGGCGAATGCAAAGAACACCATATATAGAATTCTCACCCATATGGTGCGATCGCTTAAACGGGCTTTAGTTTCTTGGTCCATTGGTTTTCCTAGTAGTGAAATTATTTATTCTCTTGTCCACTCATTACAAAGCAAGAAAGGGGCCAGGTATAAAACGCTTTAAAATCAATAAGGTACGGATTTTGTCGTCGACCTGATTGGCGAATACCGCCACTTTTTGGGCGGGTTTTAGGGCGGGTTAGCGATGTTTTACTCCTCTTCGAGCTTGTCGTTCGAGAAATCGGCCTGGATTTAACCCGTTAGCGATTTCTGCTGAAACCGGTGGAAGGGTCCCGAGTAGTTCGCTCGCTACAAGACTTGCGCTCATGGGTGCAAAACTAGTCCCCATCGATCCCATACCCGTGCACAAAAGAGTGGTGGTGTCCTCAACCTTGCCAACCAGCGGCAGCCGGTCGCTGCTCACGCATCGGATTGCCCGTTGGAATGAGTGGCACTGAAAGTCCGAGGGCAACCATTCCTTATTTATATTGATGTTGTGCTTAGTTGCTTGGTCTGGGCTCCATGGGGTGTATTCATAACTGCTGCCGACAACAGCGCCGTCCGTTTGGGGTAAGTAGTAGCCTTGGGCAACAATGGGTACGGCGGGGCTGGTATGTTTGAAAGTTAGGTAGTCGAGTTGGCCCCCTAAGTCGGCGAGTTCTAGCCAATCTAAACCCGCGAATTGTCGGGTCGCGGAAGCGGCGCATAAAACGCGGTGTGTTTCGTGTTCCGGGGCTAAGTTCGTCACTTGGATATTCGCGTGTGACAGCAGTACCTTGCAAAGTTGGGCGAGATCGAATTGTCGACTTTGGGAAAACCAAAAAGCCGGTTCACTAATCATTCCAGGAAATTCCGCAGCGACATCAGGCAAGGCGCGAATCCAGTGGTGGTGGTTGGGATTGTCGGCGTCATAGGCTCGGCTAATGCGGTCAATCTTTTTAAAGTTAAGGTTGGGGCCCATGAGTTGTAGAGCACCAGAAGGTTTTTGGGGGAGCAGATCGTCGACATAGGCTGTCGCATAGTGGAATGCATGGCTTCTAAATTTAGCCGACGTGCTGCCATCGCCAAGTAGCCTTGGATGCATCAAGGTGTGGTGCATGCGCGAAGCACCGGCGGCGATGCCGACGGGGTCAATCACAGTCACATTGACGTTTTCGTTGGCGAGGTGGTGGGCGACCATAGCGCCGGCAATGCCTGCGCCATAGACACTCACGGCCTTGGGTCGGTCGGGCTGGGATCGGCCGACGGGCTCGAAGGTGCCGGCCAGAGATTCGCGTTTGTGGGGCTGTTGATCAACCTTACGCATTTTGAAACCCATGCTTTCAAGATCGCGTCGAACCTGCCCTCTGGCGGTAAAAGTGGCGATCCTGGATCCTTGCCTACAGGTTTTTGCTATCGATTGAAATACTCTTGCTAACCACATCTTTGGATTACGGTCGGGTGCGAAACCATCTAGAAACCAGGCGTCGACCGGTTGGGTGCTGCGCGAAACAAGATCCTCAATACCCAGTTCGATGTCGCCATGGAATACCGAGAGTTTAATGCGACCCTGAGCGAATGACCGTTGATGCCAGCCGCGCAGCAGCGGCAACGGAAAATTTGCCAAATGCTGGTATACCGAAAATTCAGTATTTTGCTCCGCTGTTTGTTGCCAGTCCTTGGCGCAGAGCGGATGCGCTTCAAAACTAATGAAGTGTAATCGACCGTCGTTCTTGATCACGTCCTCGGCGAGCACCGCGAAGTTTAGGCCTGTGCCGAAGCCCAGTTCGGCGACTGTTAAGTTGGAGTTACTTTGAGCTGCCAGGTCAGAAGGGTCAATAAATACACGTCTCACTTCGCCTGCCCCATCACGGCCAAAGTAGACGTCGTCGAATTGTTCCGAGTAAGGGGTTATTCCTTGCCACGCCAGGGAAGCCGCCGGTAGGGTTTCTGTCACGACTGGTGGTTTCGACCTGCGATAGGTCGGGTTGGATCTGTGATCCACCCAGACCAAGAATCGACAAATAGATCTGCAGATCTACCCGCGATGTCTAGCGCCAGAATATTATGACAAGCTGTCACACCGGACCCGCAATAACACACAATAGGGTCTGTGAGCTGTGCAAACCTGTCTTGTAACTGTCTGGCAGTTAAGAACAAACCATCTGGTGTGAGGTTGTCTTGAAATGGCATGCAGAGGGCGCCCGGAATGTGACCAGCAATGGCGTCGATGGGCTCTTCTTCGCCTGCCCACCGCGCCTCGGTACGAGCATCGACTAATTGCAGTTGCCGGCTTCCGCTACTGTCCCTATCTGTGCGGATAGAGATCGCGTCCACTGATACGGGGGTGACGAGTGGTTGTTGGGGTTCAAAGCGGCTTCGCTGAATTTCTTGATCCTGTTCTGAGTCAAATGGTCCTGTTTCTAGCGTCCCCGTCCAATGCTTGAGTCCACCGTCTAGTACCGCGGCGTTTTCGTGACCGACCCAGCGGAGCATCCACCACGCTCGAGCGGCGTAAGCGCCCAAAGCATCATCATATAAAACGACTTGTTGGTTTTGCTGCAGCCCCCAATTGCGCAATGTTGCTACCCAGGCAGATTGGCTTGGAAGAGGATGTCGACCGCCAGAACCCGGTGGGGCGGCAAGGTCTGTGTCCAGATTGGCGTAAACCGCGCCGGGAACGTGCCCGGCAAGGTATTGTTCTTTGCCCCAGGAAGCGTCCCCGAGTTTGGCCCGACAGTCGATGATCAGGGCTGATGTGAGGGTCGTCAGCTGATCCTGAGAGACTATATTTGTGTAAACGTTATCTTCAGAAGCAATATTTGTATATTTAGTTGACATAAAAAATCAGTAATTAGTGCGCGCTCGCACGCTGTGATGACGATGGCTTGTTTACACTAAGTATAAGGCGCGCTGCAAGCTGGCAATTGGATTCAAGAAAGAAGAAAATGCCGACAATTTTGCATTGGCGCATTTAGGAGTATTGGTTTGAGCATACTGGATTGGCTGAGCTACGGGTTTTTGAACTGGTCGTATTTATCGATCGGTCTTTTTACCCTGGCCGTCACACACGTCACCATCGTTTCGGTCACCGTTTATTTACACCGCTTTTCATCGCACAGGGCGTTGAAGTTACATCCTATTTTGCAGCACTTTTTCCGCTTTTGGTTATGGTTGACTACGGGCATGGTCACCCGTCAGTGGACCGCGATCCATCGCAAACATCACGCCAAGTGTGAGACCGAGGAAGATCCGCATAGCCCAGTTGTTAAGGGTATTGGAGAGGTATTCTGGCGAGGTGCTGAAGCCTACCAAACCAGTGCCGAAGATCAGACAATTCTCGACCGCTATGGCTCCGGTTGCCCGGATGATTGGCTAGAGCGAAATATTTACTCCAAAAACTCTATCGGTATTACGCTGTTGGCATTTATAAACATTGGCCTGTTTGGCGTAATCGGTTTGACAGTGTGGGCAATCCAAATGTTGTGGATCCCTCTGTTTGCCGCTGGGGTTATCAATGGCATTGGTCATTGGTGGGGATATCGTAACTTTGAATGCCCAGATGCGGCGCGCAATATTTCTCCGTGGGGAATTCTCATCGGCGGAGAGGAACTTCACAACAACCATCACACTTATCCCAATTCAGCCAAGTTGTCGGTTAAGCCGTTTGAATTCGATTTGGGTTGGGCATGGATTCGTCTGTTCGAGATTTGCGGGTTGGCCACGGTTGTCAGCACCGGTCCAGTTGTTGCGCGTGTCCCCGGTAAGACGGTAATCGACAAAGATGCCGCTTGGGCGTTGTTGAACGACAGGTTTCACGTTATGGCCCGCTATGCAGAAGAAGTCGTAGCACCGGCCATTGAACAGGAATACAAGAAGGCCGACTCTGCTTCTCGCAAGCTGTATAAAAAAGCACGCAAGGCGTTAACGCGTGAAGAGAAACTACTCGATCCTCTTAGTCGCCAACGTATTTCAATTGTGGTTGAACAGAATGCGGAAATTAAATTGGTCTATGAACTCCACCAGAGCCTGCTAGCTATTTGGGCAAAGCGAGGCGGTAATGTGGACGTCGTTATTTCCGAACTAGTGGAATGGTGCAAGCGTGCTGAATCTTCGGGTATTGAGGCTTTGCATGAATTTGCAGAGACGTTGAAATCTTACACCACGCCCTCAGCAGCAACGGCTTAAGTACGTAACTGATCGTCACATCTGATCTAAGATGCCAATACCCAAGAGCGATAAACCGAGCGCCAGTGTGTCGCCGGTTTGTTTAGCAAGCACGAGACGGCGTTGGCGTTGTTCGCCTTCGCTTTTTAAAATGGGACACGCTTCATAAAAGTGACTGAAGCGGGTAGCCAGTTCGTATAGATAGCCACAGAGATAGTGCGGATAAGCTTCAGCGGCGACTTGTTCTAAACAGTCATCGAGCCCTGCCAAAGTAGCAGCCAGGCGTCTTTCAGGTTCCTCTTCTGCGATGGCCTGTTCTGGTAAGCCGTCAAGGTCAATTTCGCCCCGACTGAAGATACTCTGAATACGCGTGAATGCGTACTGCAGATACGGTGATGTGTTGCCTTCAAAGCTTAGCATTTGGTCCCAGTCGAAAACATAGTCGCTGGTACGGTTCTTACTCAAGTCAGCGTATTTCACAGCGCCTATGCCAATCACGCGTGCCAGGGTAGCTGCAGCATCGTCGCTAAGTTGAGGGTTTTTTTCTAGTGCAAGTACACGAGCCCTTTCTTCGGCTTCATCCAAAACTTCGGCAAGTTTCACCACATCACCACTGCGCGTTTTGAACGGTTTGCCGTCCTTACCGAGCATAGTCCCGAAGGGCATGTGCTCTAGTCGGCAGTCATTGAGGTTGAAGCCGGCTTTGGCGGCGACTGCAAAGATCTGCTTAAAGTGCAGACTCTGGCGCACGTCGACGAAGTACATCGCACGTGAAACGTCCAACGTGCCGGTACGATAAGAGATAGCTGCTAAATCTGTTGTTGCGTATAAATAGCCGCCATCAGATTTTTGAACAATAACGGGTAGAGGCTCGCCATTTTTGTTTTTAAACTCGTCGAGAAAAACGCATTGAGCACCATTGCTCTCGGTCAGCAATTCAGCGGCCGTTAGTTTTTCTACAACGCCAGGCAGTAAATCGTTGTAAGTGCTTTCACCGGCGGTGTCTTGGGCGGTGAGTGTCACGCCTAAGCGGGAATATATTTTCTGGCAGTGAGTCATAGAAATGTCGATAAACCGTTGCCAGTGCGCAAGCGTGTCAGGATCGCCAGACTGGAGATCGACCACGGCTTGTCGTGCGCGAACTTGAAAGTCTTCATCTTCATCGAAGCGTTGTTTGGAGGCGCGGTAGAAGTTTTCAAGATCAGCTAGCTCGGTGGAATCTTCACCACTGTCTTGAAGATAGGTCAGTAACATACCGAACTGGGTTCCCCAATCGCCAACGTGGTTTTGGCGTATGACGGTATGACCTAATGACTCGTGTACACGAGCGATACAGTCGCCAATGATGGTGCTACGCAAATGACCTACGTGCATTTCTTTGGCTAGATTGGGCGCGCTGTAGTCTACAACCACCCGCTGTGGATCGATGGCAGGCGTAATCTTTGCGGGTTTTGCCTTGGCGAGAAAAGCCGGTGCGAGGGTAATGTTGAGAAACCCTGGCCCCGCGATTTCGATATTTGAGGCGATATTTTCAAGGTCCAAAACCTCAACAACCTGGGCGGCCACATCGCGCGGATTTTGCTTTGCTCGTTTCGCCGCCGCCATAACCCCATTGGCTTGGTAGTCGCCAAATTCAGGCCGCGATGCTACTTGGATGAGCGCTTGTCCGCTGAGTCCCAGCTGCTCGAAAGCGGCCTGTATTCGCTGGCTTAGTAAACTCTTGATGTACATGGCTAGTCTATGGGTCGAACTTGTTCCGCTTGGACGCCGCGTTCGTTCTCAGTCACGGTAAATTCAACGGATTGGCCATCGCGAAGCGAGGCTCTGCCACGCTGATCGTCGTAACCGACAATGGAGCGCTGGTGAACAAATATCTCGTCGCCGTTTTCGCGAACGATAAAGCCATAGCCTTTGCTGCGGTTAAACCATTTAACCTCACCTTCTTCGGTTTTACCGTCGCCTTTGCCCGGTGTGGATGCAGGTCGAGGTTCGCGAGGTTTGGCGTCGTCCCGATCTCTGTTACCGCGATTGTCTTTGTTGTCGCGCTTTTTGTTATCCGCTGGCCTGTCTTTCTTTGGTTGACGTTCTTGGGGCTGACGTTGTTGAGATTGTTTATTCCTTTGATTTTTCTTTGAGCCGCCGGAGCCGGCAAGCATTTGGCTGACGAAATAGCCGTTTATCGCTAGAGCGACGATGCTAATGATGAGTAAGGAAAAATAGTCGCCGGTAAAAAAGCGTACTGAAATTTCGGTAGTGAGATAGCCAAGAAAAAGTGCGCTGGCAATGATGGTGATGAGTTTTGACATGAAGAACCTAAAATGGAAAAGCGCCGCATTCTACCTCAAATGCAGCGCCACGGTACGGCTAGTTGTAGTTAGTCGTTAAGACGAATCGAGCGAATGATTACCGGTTCTTCTGGAACAGCAGCGTGACCTTGGAAAAGATGGGTGTTTACCAGCTCGATTTCTTCCACAACTTCCATGCCTGAGGAAACGCGACCGAATACTGTATAGCCTGCGGTGGTGCCGCTCGCGTCAAGGTTAGGGTTGTCGCGGACGTTGATAAAAAACTGCGTTCCTGCTGAATCGGGGTCGTTCAGGCGTGCCATTGCAAGCGTGCCTCTGCTGTTTTTTACGCGGTTAAAACTCTCATTGGGCAGCGTTCTGTCATCGGACATATAGGTCATGTCGGGGGCGTAGCCGCCGGTTTGAATCATGAAGTTTGCAATGACTCGGTGAAAAATTAGACCGTCGTAAAACGTTTCATCTATTAGGCTAATAAAGTTTTTGACAGTTCGAGGTGCGAGATTTTCTAAGAGCTCAATTTCGATGTCACCGTAGTTGGTGGCAATGGTGGCAGAAGGGTTGTCGGCGGATGCTAAGTTGATCCAAGAAAGACAAAATATCGCGAGGGTTGTGGCTAGCGTTCGTTTCAGCATAAGTGCGTGCTCAGACGTCTAAAAAGGTGAGCCGTAGCATAAAACAAAAGAGCGCCAGACCCCAGTCAAGAAAGGAGGGTCAGACCTTATTTACTGGAACCCTTTTTATTGGATTCCTTGAGCCATCATCGCGTCGGCTACTTTTACGAAGCCTGCGATGTTTGCGCCACGTAAATAGTTCACCGAGTTTTTGGCCGATTCGCCGTAGGTGACGCACTGCTCGTGGATTTGAGTCATGATTTTTTGCAATCGATTGCCTACTTCTTCGCTGGTGCCAGCGTGACATTGGCGGCTTGCAAGATTTCCACGGCAGCTGGTGTGGTAGGCATGTTGGCGCCTTCCGACATGCCTGGCAGCCGTTCTTTACTAGCCGCTCTGCGTCTATTTCACTGGCTTCGTTTTGAGTGGCGCAGGGAAATGCCAAGTCGCACAGCACTAGGTTCAATCTATTAGCCTAGGCGGCTAAAACCGATCAGTCGTTAAGGAGTGCTAAATACTTGCGCGTTGTCTCAAAAAGTCCGAATTCCAAGGCGTCAGCGATTAAAGCATGGCCAATCGACATCTCACTTACTTCCGTAATTCGACAAAAAATTGGCAGATTGACGAGATCGAGGTCGTGTCCAGCGTTTACCCCCATACCGAGCTGACTGGCGTAGCGCGCCGCTTGCTGGTAAACCTCCAGGCTATCTAGTGAAACCTGTGCCTCTACGCCATTTTCCCAGACGGTTTCTGCAAATGGTCCTGTATAGAGCTCGATGCGATCAGCGCCATGTGCTTTGGCTGCGAGGATTTGCTCCAAATCCGGATCCATGAACAGCGAAACGCGGGCCCCGTGGCTCTGGTAAAGCGCTATTTTTTCTTGCAGAGCAGTATTTGTCTCAGACAGATCGAATCCATGATCGGAAGTCAGTTGGTCATCGCTGTCTGGAACCAGAGTCGCTTGTGCGGGCTTGACTTGGGCGATTAAGGCGTCAAATCCTGGGTAACCTGCGTCGGTTGCTGTGGCGAACGGGTTGCCCTCAATGTTGAACTCGACGTCAGGGTGTTGGGTTAGGAATTCTGCGAGCTGGCTGACATCTGTTGGGCGGATGTGGCGTTGATCTGGGCGTGGATGCACCGTAATGCCTTTGCAGCCAGCCGAGATTACGGTTTGAGCAGCTGCAACTACATTGGGTCGCTCACCCTCCCTAGCGTTCCTCATCAGCGCAATTTTGTTCAGATTTACGCTTAGAATGGCCATGCCTAACTCCAGGCGCTGCGCTGAGGTCTGGCCTTTATAAGTACACCGGCGATCAATCCCAACAAAATAAGTCCGGCGCCAAGCATGATGCCCTCATTCGCTTCGTTGTCTGCCAGCATATCGCGTGCCTCGGCAACGTCGTCTAGTTCGTCGCGTAATCGCGTATTGGTTTCGGTCAGCTGTAGGTTTTGTTCATGGGTCTCAACCGCGGATGCTGAGAGTTTTTGAATACGCTGAAGATCTTTTTCCAGGGTGCCTATCTTGGCGGAGCCTGCAGCGTTGGCATTTTGTTGAGCGTTGGTGGTGGACTTAAGCTCACGAATCTCTGCGCGGGTGGTACCCAAACTCTTCTCAAGCGTAGCGATGCGCCGTTGTGCTTGGGCCAATTGTACTTTTGCAATGGGTTGGCTGACCAGGTACTGGCTGCGTACCCAACCGTCGGTGCCACGAGTGGTGCGAATTTGTGTAAAACCCGCATCTTCATCAACCCCGATTACTTCCAGATTGGTGCCGCTGGACAGTCCATTATGCAAGATTCGATGCGCGCCTGAAGGACCGCTGCGAAGTGGCACCGTAAGCTCATCCGATATGTAAACTGTTTCGCTGTGACCCAGGCTTGGGAGCGTGAGTAGAAACATAGTTAATAGGAAAGTTAATAGGAAAGTTAATAGGAAAGCCAAATGGGTAGAGGCCTTGAAAGAATTAGAGATTAAATGGTACGACAAGTCAGCCTCCTACTGTTCTCTTTTTGCTGTGTCTATTAAATGTTCTTCGGTGAGTAAGCCTTTCGCTTGTAGATAAACGAAGGTGATCACCATAAAGAGGACATTCAAGAGCATTAAACCGAAAAATTTAAACGTCACCCACGTGTCTAGCGAGTAGGTGAAGGCTACCCAAAGATTCAAACCGCCAGCGAAAGCAAAGGCGCCTGCCCAGCCATAAGTTAGGGTTAGCCATGCGGGGTCTGGTAGATGCAGAACCTTGCCGAGTATCTTCTTAATGAGAAACAGTCGCTTAAACCAGTGCGCGCCTAGGAGCACGCTAGACAGCAGCACATTTACGATTGTCGGTTTCCATTTGATGAAGGTTTCATCGCGCAAAATCAGGGTGAGTCCGCCCAATAACATACTGGCCCAAAACGTAAGCTTCAGCTCATTACCGATAGGTTTCTTAATCACCCAGTAAATTATTATTTGTAAGGTAACCCCGCCCATGAGTACTGCAGTGGCGAGAAAAATATCTCGACTGATGAAGTACACCACCATAAACGCCAAAATTGCGATGTAGTCGATGAGTTGCTGCATAGTTTAAGCGGTCACCTTGATCTTGATTGTCTCGAATACTTGGGATGATAATGCAACTGGTTGGAAAAGGTTAGGCAGTAAGGTAATTGTGAGTCAAAAACTAGACATTCATCCCACTCATCCGCAACGCAGAATGCTGCGCATGGTTGCAGACATTGTCGCCAAGGGCGGTGTCGTGGTTTACCCCACTGATACGGCGTTCGCTTTAGGTTGCCATTTGGGCGATAAAAATGCCTTAGAGAGAATCATCCGCATTCGCCAGTTACAAAAAAACCACCAATTTACCTTGGCCTGTCGGGACCTGAGCGACTTAAGTACTTATGCGCGCGTAGATAATTCCGGTTATCGACTGTTACGCCGGCATACCCCTGGACCCTTTACCTTTATCATGAAAGCCTCCCGTGAGGTGCCTCGGCGTTTGATGCACATCAAACGTAGGACCATTGGTATGAGGGTCCCAGATAATGCCGTGGCGCTCGGGTTACTCAACATGGTCGGTGAGCCGATGTTGACCACAACGTTGAAGATGCCCGGAGAAGAAATGCCGCTGGCCGACGGACACGAAATATTTGAACGGCTCGCCAAAGTGGTCGATGTGGTATTGGATGATGGCAGCCAGACTGTCGAGTTATCCACCGTTATAGATATGTCCGAAGGTTCACCTGAGATCGTTCGGCAGGGTTTGGGCGAAATCGAAGAATTAGCGTAAAAGCATGCATGTGGCGCTGCGCCCGCTTATAATGCGGCCACAAATTATATATAGGGCGCTCGCTTGAGCAGCAATGAATCGAACCAGAGAGTACTCTCTGGTATGCGTCCCACGGGGCAGCTTCATCTCGGCCATCTTCATGGTGTTTTAAAAAACTGGGTGCAACTGCAACATGAGTATGAGTGTTTCTTTTTTGTAGCTGACTTTCACGCGCTTACAACAGATTACGACTCCTCTGAAAACATCCGCCAATACACCCACGATACTGTGGTCGACTGGTTAGCGGCTGGTGTAAACCCAGGTATGTCTACCATATTTGTACAGAGTCGGGTGCCGGAGCACGCCGAACTACATTTGTTGTTGTCCATGATCACGCCGCTGAGCTGGCTAGAACGAGTACCCAGTTTTAAAGATCAACAAGCGAAGCTCAAAGAAAAAGACTTGTCTACTTATGGTTTCCTGGGTTATCCGTTGCTGCAAGCGGCAGACATCTTGATCTACAAAGCGGGATGGGTGCCAGTGGGTGCCGACCAAGTCGCCCACGTCGAACTGACACGTGAGATTGCTCGTCGCTTTAACCATATCTACGGGCGTGAGCCAGGCTTTGAAGAGCAAGCAGTCGCCGCAGTCAAAAAGATGAGTAAGAAAGCATCGCGTCTTTACAGAGAGTTGCGGCGAGAGTATTTGGAGCGCGGTGACGTCGAAGCACTAGAGCGTGCGCGTGCCTTACTCAGCGAGCAGCAGAACTTATCCATAGGCGACCAGGAGCGACTGTTTGGATATCTTGAAGGTGGCGGGCGCATCATTCTGCCCGAACCTCAGAGTTTGCTGACAGAGAATCCGAAACTGCCAGGGCTAGACGGAGAAAAGATGTCTAAGTCCTATAACAACTACATTGCTTTGCGTGAAGCACCAGAATCGGTGGAAGAAAAAATACGCACTATGCAAACGGATCCGGCGCGGGTCAGGCTTACTGATGCCGGTGACCCCAACAACTGCCCAGTGTTTGCCTTGCACAAAGTCTATTCAGATAAAGACACTTTAGAGTGGGCAGCCCAAGGCTGTCGTGCGGCGAGTATAGGTTGTGTAGATTGCAAAAATCCGCTCATTGAAAAGGTTAATGAAGAGCAAGCTGTGATGCGTCAACGTGCGCAGCAGTTTGAAGAAGACCCGGATTTGGTGAATGCCATTATTCAAGAAGGATCCGAGAAGGCCCGCAGTGAAGCACGAGAAACCTTGGAAGATGTTAAAGATGCGATTGGTATATAACGTGTTGAATCTCAAACTGACACGCGTAAACGATGAGAGGGTGCTATGAGTGAGGAAGACAGCACACGATTAAGTGCGGCCCGCGATGAAAATCAATCGACCATCGCGCTGGTCCAAGGCGAAGCGGTGCACGAACTACCCACTGACCTTTACATTCCGCCAGAAGCGCTCGAAGTTTTTCTAGAGACCTTTGAAGGACCGTTGGATCTCTTGTTATATCTCATCCGTCGACAGAATCTGGACATATTGGAGGTCAAGGTTGCCGCCATAACTCGGCAATATATGCAATATATTGATCTCATGCACGCGCTTGAGCTTGAGTTGGCAGGTGAGTATTTAGTCATGGCTGCGATGTTGGCCGAAATTAAATCACGCATGCTTCTACCTCGTCCTGAATCGGATATTGAAGATGAAGGTGATCCTCGCGCTGAACTGATTCGCCGCCTCCAAGAATACGAACAGATTAAGTCAGGTGCGGAAGGGGTTAGTGAAATGCCTCGAGTGGAGCGCGACATCTACTTGGTGGCTGCGAGCAAACCCGAACTCGTACGGGAACTTGCAGAGCCTGAAGTGGATTTGAAAGAAGTTCTATTGTCCTTAGCCCGGGTGCTAAAAAGGGCAGAAATGTATACCTCGCACTCTGTGGAAGCAGAACCTCTGTCGGTGAGAGATCGCATGGGCAGCATGTTGGGGCGGGTACGTGCAACGGATCAATTTATTTCCTTCTTTGAGTTCTTTGTTGAAGAAGAAGGTCGCATGGGCGTCATCGTGACCTTTTTGGCAATGATGGAGCTGGTCCGTGAAGCGCTTATTGAGTTTGTGCAGGCTGAGCCATTTGCACCTATTCACTTGCGGGCAGCTGCCGGTGCCGTGGATGCCGCGCCGGTCTTTCTGACCAACTACGGTGGCGAAAACGAAAATGTCGCGTCTGACGAAGACGAGCAAGAAGAAGATGATCAAGAACAAGGTGAAAGCTAAGCATGCTAGAAGATAATCAGATCAATAAGATTGTCGAAGCTGCTTTGCTAGCGGCAGACGGTCCGCTGACCGTGGCACAAATTGGTAACCTATTCGGTGCCGATGAGCTGGATGAGGCCAACTCGAGCAAACAGATTCGTGAAGCGATTACGGTTTTACAGACGCAAAGCCATGAACGTGGTGTTGAGTTAAAGCGAGTAGCTTCTGGCTACCGCTTTCAGGTTCGCCAAGAACTCAGTGGTTGGGTCAGTCGTTTGTGGGATGAAAAACCTCCACGCTATACCCGGGCATTATTAGAAACGCTTGCTCTCATAGCCTACAAGCAACCCGTAACGCGGGGTGATATTGAACAAGTGCGTGGTGTCTCCGTTGGCCAGAATATCATGCGCACGCTATTGGAACGAGAATGGATTAAATCCGTAGGTCATAGGGAAGTGCCAGGTAGACCGTCACTCTACGCAACAACCAAGGATTTCTTAGACTACTTTAATCTCAAGAGCATTGATGAGCTCCCACCACTTCCTGAAATCAGGCAGCTAATAGAGCCCGTTCTTGCTGAAGAAACCGTGCCACCCGGTGGGCAAGGAATACAGGATGCGCAAAATCCACAAAGGCAAGCCGGCGGCACTGAAGATGTTGCGACGGATGACGAAACTGTAAGTATAGAAGCAGTTGATATAGAAGTCGTAGATGTAGAGGCAGCTAGTACTGAAGACTCAGATCCAGAAACAGAAGCTGGCGCCATAGAAATTGGCAGCCTAGAAATTGGCAGCGCAGAAATAGCCAGTAAAGAAACCGCTGAGGTCGTGCCCTTGCACCCCGGCGTGAAACCGGCTTAGATCTTGGATACTTCCGAAGGCGAGAAGCTGCAAAAAGTATTGTCGACCTTAGGCTTAGGCTCGCGGCGGCAGATTGAAACGTGGATCACTGCTGGCCGTATTCTTGTTAATGGCGAGAATGCCCATTTGGGTCAGCGTGTGTCCGTAGAAGATG
>JBNMMV010000031.1:0-20787 GCA_051270205.1 Limisphaerales bacterium | reverse complement strand
ACCACCTTCGGTGGTTCTACAGAAGCCGGCCTCCTCCAGCGCAGAAAACAACAGTGTCCCGCTGGCATCGCCTATAAAGGCTTGGCCGGTGCGTGCAGCGCCATGCAGTCCAGGTGCCAATCCAACGACTAAGACACGACCACGTCGGTCACCCCAAGGGGCGACAGGCCTGTTGTAATAGCTCGGATAATCCTTTTCGACAGTACAACGATGGGCGACCAATCTAGGGCACCGGGAACAAGCCAGTAAGGCTTGCTTGTCCTGCACGTTAAGCAACGGTGCGTTCTTGTTCCGTTAGTTTGTGGGGCGGTGCAGGTAGAGCACTCCTCGCGAGGTTCTGCACAATGCCGTGTTTGACGGCCAACAAAACCAACTCAACATCTCCCTTCACTTTCAGCTTATCAAAAATTCGATACCGATAGCTGTTCACGGTTTTAGGGGACAAATGCAAGTTCAACGAAATCTCACTGACCTTCTGACAGCCAATAACCATCATCATGATTTGCATTTCACGGTGCGACAAAGTGTCGAACGGACTGTCGGCATTATCTTGGTAGGCATAGCTGGCCAAGTCTTGGGCCACTTCGTTACACAGATATCGCTTCCCAGAAAAAACCCGCTTTATCGCTAAAACAAGTTCCTGGGCATCCACCGATTTCGTTAGGTACCCTACCGCTCCGGCCTTCAACATTTGGCCAGGAAAGGGTTGTTCTGCACAACCACTGAGGGCTATTACCGCAGGGGCTTGCGCGCCTCGCGTAATTCTCTGCGTCGCTTCCAAGCCGCCCATGCCCGGCATAAGAATATCCATGAGCACTACATCCGGGCGCAACTCACGCACAAGGCTCAAGGCTTGCTCGCCAGTTTCAGCTTCGCCTACAACAGAAATGTTCGGCGTGTCTTCCAACAAGCGCCGTAACGCTATTCGCACAAGGCGGTGATCATCTACAACAATGGTTCTTATCATGTCTGCTCCTAGGTCTAATCAGGGGTTTGATCAGAGGTTATGGTCAAACAGAACATAAGTGCAGGTCTATCAAGGCACAAGACACGCTAGCCTTTTTCGGCCAAACTTCCAGGATATCTCCATAAAGCGATATTTCCGTGATATCACTTTTCGGTCGTCTAGTTTGTGAAGGCTTGCAAACCCGTTTGTGCCCTACCGAGAATCAGTGCATGGATGTCATGGGTACCTTCGTAGGTATTCACGGTCTCTAGATTCATGACATGGCGAATCACATGAAACTCATCGGATATACCATTTCCGCCGTGCATATCTCGGGCTACTCGAGCAATATCCAAGGCCTTGCCGCAATTGTTGCGCTTCATCATAGAGATGACTTCAACTGGTAAATTGTCTTCGTCTAACAAGCGACCCATACGAATACAGCTTTGCAATCCGAGTGTAATTTCGGTTTGCATATCTGCAAGTTTCTTTTGTACAAGTTGGGTTGCCGCTAGCGGGCGTCCGAACTGCTTACGCTCTAACGTATAAGTCCGCGCAGCATGCCAACACGATTCTGCTGCACCCATTACGCCCCATGCGATTCCGTAGCGAGCTCGGTTTAGACATCCGAACGGACCACCCAAGCCTTTGCCCTCTGGAAGCAAGTTGTCTTCCGGAACAAACACATCCTGCAAAACAATCTCACCGGTAATAGAGGCCCGCAAGCTCATCTTTCCGACGATCTTGGGCGTACTAAACCCTGGAAATTCCCGCTCTACAATAAACCCTCTGATTTCACCATTCAACTTAGCCCAGACAATCGCAATATCAGCAATGGGTGAATTAGTGATCCACATTTTGGCGCCATTTAACAGGTAACCGCCGTCTACCCGCTCGGCACGAGTCACCATGCTACCTGGATCTGAGCCGTGGTCAGGCTCAGTCAAACCGAAACACCCGACCCACTCTCCGGTCGCTAATTTAGGCAGATATTTTTCGCGTTGGTTTTCATTGCCGTAAGCATGAATTGGGTGCATGACCAACGAAGATTGCACACTCATGGCCGAACGATAGCCAGAATCTACACGTTCAACTTCACGCGCCATAAGACCGTAGGCGGTGTAGTTGGTGTTTGAGCAACCATACTTTTCCGGGAGCGTAGCACCCAACATACCTAAGGCACCGAACTCGTTCATGATCTCACGATCAAATTCTTCATTACGATTCGCAAGCACCACGCGCGGCATGAGTTTGTCCTGCGCAAAATCACGGGCACTCTGTTGAATCATGCGTTCTTCGTCACTGAGCTGGTCAGCCAAAAACAGTGGGTCTTCCCAGGAAAATGGCACTTTATCTGAACTCATACGGTTACTTTGAGGTTATTTAATTTGGATTTGCAGGCTAATGGAGCCTTAGCCGAAACTCAATGGTTGAGCTGAGTATTTTCGTCCTTTAGCGCCAGCCCTAAGCGGAACTGAGTACCTCGTGTAGTGCTCAATACCTCGAGATCTATCTCCAACTCTTGGCATAGATCAACGACAATCTTCAAACCTAAGCCTTGGTGCTCACCCCCTTTTGTTGACACTTGTGGGCGCCCAAATGAATTCAGGATGGTTTGGTCTAAGCCACCGGCCTGATCTTCAACGGAAATTTCATAGCCTATGGCACCACTAGCGCTACGCCGCTGACTCAAGACGACGATAACTTCTGAGGCGGCCGTACTGGCTTCGATGGCATTCTTGATCAAGTTATTCAGTATCTGGCCAAGCTTCAAATCATTGATGACGATCAGCGCTTGCCCAGCTGAAAACTCTGCACGTAGATTGACAAGATGCTGCTCCGCTATACCGGTTTGCAGTGTGACCACATTGTTAAGCCAATTCTCGAGTTCTATCTCCCGTTCACGAGGCTCGTCCGTTGCTGCGAGCTCTTCTGGTAAGTCTCGGGCTTGAGAGATGATTTCACTTGCTCGTTTGAGCTCACCTGAAATGAGCTGAAGTTGTTCCTTGGTTTCAGGTTGCTCACCGAGCCTCAGCTCAAGAATATGGAGATAATTGCGTACGATACTGAGCGGATTGTTCGCTTCGTGCACAATTTCTCGGAGTCGCTGCTGTTCTTTCTCACGATACAAATCAAGACTCTGATCTGTTTCCACCACCTCTTCTTCGGTTTGTGAAGGTCGTCGGCGAATCAGTTCTTGCAGATACAGCCCAGCCGCCACTTGAAAATCGATGTCCTCATCTGTGCTAACCACCAGTGCGACGCCATCGTGTGCCACAACCAAGGCTTCGTCAGCCTTCAGCTTTCTCAGCAGCTGGCGGTCCAGTACAGCGGTGTCTGGGCCATCAGCGACAATTACAGCCTGGTTACTTCGTGCGGACTGAGCGACAACACTGGATCGACTGGCGACACCAACCGTCAAAGTTGAGTCACCAAGTAATTCGAATTGATCGTCATTGGATACAAGGATCAAAGGTACAGTGGAAAATACAGTACGGCAGACGGACTCATGTCGAGCCCAAACCTCTTGCCAGCTAGAACATTCCTCCAAGGTCTGACCCGCTAACGCGATTTGCTGCAGCAGCCAAATGTTGTGAGCCCAATCGGCTTCGTCATCACCATTAATATGCAGCTCTCTGACAAGGGTACTGCAGCGTTCTTCAGCTTGGCTGCTCAGCGATTGCAACGTTGCCGCATCCAGGTCAAGAAGCTCAAGCGCGACGACTTCCTCACGGCCAGTTTCCATCGCGTCTACAACTGCAAAAACTTTAAGTTCATCACCAGCATCTTCCAACAGTGCCGGACTAATGCCTCGAAACTCATGAAGTTCAGTTAACTTCGAATCCGATGGGATTTGCACCCCTGAGAGGCCTAACAAAATACGCAGACGTATGTTGATTAACGCACTGGAATCAAGGCTTGGGTCTAAAAAAGAACAGAGCATTTCGCCAAGCAGAGCGCTACGCAGAACACCTTTCCACAAGTCCAAGCTTAATCGGGCACTACCTGCACCGGGCGTTAGTGCCCAGGCCTGGACGTTCGCCAGGTTACGTAAATCGTCAGGAGATAGGCTTCGTAGGGCATCAAGAAATGCATGCCGATCGGTTTGAACTTCAAATATGCGGAGCCATCGTTGCAGTAAATCTGCATCGGAACAGACCAGATCACACAACAACACCTCATCAATCTCAGGCACAGAAAGCGCTTGCAGATATCTAAAGATGACCGCATTAGGGGTCACTTGCCGTGTCTCCTGTTTCTACAGTCACAACTGCGCTAACCGTGCACAGCGGGTGCCAAAATGGGCATGATTCCTACCTCGGCCTCCTGCCAGATAGGTTATCTCGCTTTAATGCCTATTGTACTCTGTAAAGTTCCTTTATCACATTAGATTGTTGTAAGTGAAACCGCTGATTTGGCTGGTCAAATAAGGGCAAAGACTCACAACCTAATAGTGTTTATTTGGTCATTGAGGCGCTTAGCTTCTTGGGCGCTCTGTTCTGCAAAATCGTCGCCACTTGAGGCGTAAAGAATGCTCCTGGAGCTTGATATCAACAGTCCGGTCTTGTCAGCTGTCATACCGTTCAGCAACACCGCCTCCAGATCACCTCCCTGAGCACCAATACCGGGTACGAGCATTGGCATATCGCCGACTACAGCTCGTATCTGGGCTAATTCCTCAGGATAGGTTGCGCCAGCCACCAACATACATTGGCCCGAAGTGTTCCATTCGGACACCGACTTCGCCACACGTAAGTACGTTGGTGGTTCACCTACTTTCTGTAACCAGTCGCTACTGGGGTTACTTGTACGACACAGGACGACAATTCCACGGTCACCATAAGCTAAAAATGGGTCAATCGCCTCTTTGCCTAGGTAGGGGTTTAACGTAACTGTATCGGCATCGTAGCGCGCATAGGCCTCTAGGGCGTAAAAAGCGGCTGTAGAACCAACATCACCTCGCTTGGCATCTAAGATGCGCACGTGAGCAGGATAACAGCTGGCAATGTAGGCCATGAGTTCAGCCAGCTCAGATTCTCGGCCCTGAGCTGCAAAGTGAGCAAATTGAGGCTTGAATGCCGCACAGTGTGTATGCGTGGCATCGACTATTGCAGTTAAGAATTTTAAAAATGGCTTGGGCTGCGCCATTATTTCCGGAGGGATTCGTTCCGGGTCTGGGTCAAGCCCAACACACAACAAGCTTTGCTGCTGCGACCACGCATGGCTTAGTTTGTCTGTAAACACCCCTATCCCCAGTTTCAAGTTGGCGACATTCTAAACCTACTCAGGACCCTCTGTCGCATAGGGTCACCTAATGTCCTTTTTGGTTTGACTAATCTTTGAATCTACATACACTAATATTTATAAGATATTGTTAAATAACATATTATTGTTCTGGCACGTATCTGGCATGTATCTGGCATGTATCTGGCATAATGTTCTTCAGAGATGATCAGAGGCTAACGAAGACTATTCGTCTCAAGATTGATCTCCAAGAGGTCTGCTACGGCCTTACAAATCGCGCAACAAATCAGGGAAGATTTGTGAAGCTACAAGAATAGAATGTAGCTTCAACTAAAAAAAGGATAGTTTCGACAAATGGGATGGTTGTCGACAGCTACGAGAGGCGAAGTATTGATGAGCGATAATGTAATTCACTTTAACAAAGCACGTGTAGAGCGGCTGACCACCAATGATCAGCGCATACATCCACGTCATGAAAGCGAAGATCGGCTATTCTCGCAAGTGGTGTTGGCTACTGATGAACCCGACTTGGTTGGGGTTACGCTGTCTTGTACTGCCATTAATATGTCGATTGGTGGCATTCAGTTCAAAACTACTCAGTCCGTACCGATTGGCACCCTCCTCGACCTATGGGTTGACGTATCGTCACGACCTGGGAAATTTTTTCTCGCCGGTGAAGTACGTTGGAGCCGACCAACAGTCGAGCAAGACGAAAATGGCCGGGGACTCCACTTCATTGGTGTACAGCTCAAGTCTGGCGCGGCAACCGATATTCTCGACTGGAGAGATTTCCACGGTACAGCATTCGCTCGATAGCAGGCTCACACCTCCAATAAAACGCGACCTAGATCACGCGCCTACAAAGACCTCCATCACAGTAGAATTGTCGAATTCTTGGTGTAATTTACCTGAGCTAATTCAGGGACAGTTGTGAGCCAAGTAAGAGTAGTCGACATTGATATGGGCAGAACGAAACCGGTGGCATTGCCCCCAGTTCTCGCGGCTGTGCGGCATACGGCAAAGATTCAGCTCAGCGACCTGCAACAGAGTCTTTTCGATAACACCGATGACGCACTCTTCGAATTGGCCGATAAATCTCAATCTGACGTGCAGCAAGAGATGTACTTTGAATCTATGCGCCACGTCCGCCTGCATCGCAAGAAAATTGCCAGTGAGTTTATCCAAAATTTCGTAGCTTCCTTTCCGAAGCTGCTAGAACCCATTACTGTCACCGCAAACGATGACGAAAGCGATGAAAACGAGAAGGTCGACTACACTTTAATTGGACAAGATGATCTGGAAATGACCGTTGCAGTAGCGGGTATCGTGTCAAAAGTTACAAGCCTGCACAGCCTCACTATCATGCAGCTTACAAAACGTATTTCTGCCGTCATAGCTCCGTTAAGTTTAACCGAGCGAACAAATCCTCTCGGACCATATGTCCTCAGTACCGCTTTTTCTGATGCATTGGACGGGCTTGAAGTGAACATGAAAGTCCGCATCATCATCATGAAACTGTTCGAGCGTTTCGTGATGGAACGAATGGGCCCCGTCTACGATAATGTGAATAAACAACTCATCCAGGCAGGCATTCTTCCAGACCTAAAAGACAAGCCATCGCGTACTAATCAACCAAAAAATCTGCCCCAACAAACAGACACAAAAGGCAGTGCAACCGTACACTCTACGGCAGCTCAAACTGGACCTGGGAGAGGATCTGAAGCCGAAGAGTTCGGATTTGCAACGGTGCAATCTCTGCTCGCTAACATCCGAACAGGACAGCCAGGTTTCGTGGCTAGGACGGATCACGAACCGGGTGAAGCAATGACGGTGCAAGATGTGCTCGCCGCACTCACATATGCCCAGCAGAACATTGGAAATTCCCACGTCGATGTAGAAACCACTCCGACTCCACTCGACTTTCGACAACTCGTACTCGATGCATCGACGGATAAGTCCTCGAACAAGTTAGGTCAAGCGGACGACGATACTGTTAATTTCGTGGGCCTGCTTTTCGACTACATATTGAACGATCGAAATTTAGCAATTCCAATGAAGGCGCTCATTGGACGTTTACAGATTCCAATTTTAAAGGTCGCATTACTCGACAAGACTTTCTTTTCAAAGTCCGCTCACGCTGCCCGAGTACTACTTAACGACCTGTCTAGTGCTGGCATAGGCTGGAGCACAGCGAAGGAACTGAAACGAGATGCCCTGTACAACAAGATCGAAACTATTGTGCATACGGTTCTTAACGATTTCAATGATAACCCAGAACTGTTTGATGAGTTACTGACAGTCTTTCGAGCCTACGTCAGTAAGGACAATCGTCGCAGCGTTTTAGTCGAACAGCGCGTTAAGGATACTGAACAGGGCAAGGCACGTACCCAGAAAGCAAAGCAAGCAGTCCAAACCGTAATAAATCAGAAAGCCTGCGGTTTGCGATTACCGCAAGAGGTCGGCCGATTCGTAAGCGATGTCTGGAGCCGCGTACTAACCCTTCGCTGCGTTAAGCACGGCAATCAGTCACCCCATTGGACCGCAGGCGTCGCGACGTTAGATGAACTCCTTTGGGTACTGCAGCCTCTCTGTGAGCTGGACGATGTGAATCGTCGTGAAGAAATCAGCCAATCTTTGATGCAAAGACTCGACGAAGGCATGACTGAAGTCGGTATTCCGCAGGACGAGAACGAGGCATTTAACACCTGGCTATCTGTCCACCTGACACAGATGTCTAACAATGACCGCGCCTATCTTGACGTCGATGGTCATGAAGAACTTGAAACACCAACAGCGATCGTAGAAGAGATCGTTCTTTCGAGTATCAAAGAAACACCGCGGTTAGAACTAAGCTCGAAAATCGGCAAAGAAATCAAAGCTATTACGGAAGGCTCCTGGGTAGAGATTCAGGAAGAGGGACAGGATCCTTTGCGCTGCAAACTGGCAACAGTCACGCAGCCTGGCGACAATTACGTTTTCGTCAACAAGCGCGGCATGAAAGTAACAGAAAAAAACCGCATGCAACTTGCTGGATTACTGGAAAAAGATTGTTTAAAGCTGGTTGATGAGTCTCAGATTTTCGATCGGGCGCTGCAATCGGTCATCACCAATTTACGCGAGTTACAACGCAACCGGCCGATTAATCAATAAGTGGGCGAATCTTCTCCCGAATCCAGTCGGCATCTTGGAGCAGCCGAGTTACGGTATCGACGGTAGTTACAGTCTGCGCTTCCACCTCAATGTTAGCACTCGCCCCCACTTCCAAGTGGCCGAGTGTGGTTCTAGTAATGGTCTCTGGAATTAGGCTAATCTCAAACCAGTTCTGATCTCTATCAATGCTCGACACAGTCAAACTAGCACCGTCGACAGCCACAAATCCTTTGTCGAAAACGTAGGACTGCCAATCTTCTCCGAGTGCAAAGCGTAAGACGTGGTCATGGCCGTCAACCTTCCTTGCTAACAGTTGACCCAAACCGCTCACATGGCCAGAGACAACATGCCCTCCAATCTCGTCCCCAACCTTCAATGAACGCTCTACATTTACCCGGTCATGGGTCTTTAGATTGCCGAGATTCGTTTGGTTGAGTGTTGCCTTAATGACATCAAAATCTAGATCGCCGCCGTGACACGCTGTGACCGTTAGACACGTACCATTTACAGCGACAGAGGCGCCCAGTGCAACACCCTTGCCAAGGCCACCCATATCGAGTCTAAGCTTACTCAGGTCACGTGAGTGAACCACATCTTTAACTTCTACCAGAGCCTGTACGATACCGGTGAACATGAAAATCCTCTTATTGTCATAGCTAGAAGCCAATCTTAAACCAAAAAAAAGCCCAAGAGCTACAAGCACTTGGGCTTCCATTTAATCGCAGATGCGGCTTAGCCAGCAGCGGCTAACGCAGCAAGTCTGTCTTTCTCTCGATCAATATAGGTAATCCACTGAGCGCAGACCCGTGTATTGCTTTCGTCTTTCTTCTTGCGCGACTCGTTTCGGCAAGAGACAAATGATCCACGTGCGTCGTCCAGGCTATCTTTATTGAACAAGCACATGCCTCGAACAATATAAGTATTCTGGCGCTTGCTCAAACCGCCCTTATTCAGGGCGCCGTTGGCTGCACGTACACACATATCGAACTTGTCAGCCTCAAGGTAAAGGTAAGCCAGTCGCTCAAAGATCTTTCCGTCGTCAGACAACTTCGCTGCGCTCTCATAAACTGGAATCGCTTTATCAACTTCATGCGCAAGCTGCCAAGCTTGCCCTAATGCACGCAGATTTTTGGCCGAAGTTTCGACAATTTCGTCTTCAAGACCTTTCTCAAGCACTACCGCCGCTGGATAAGGCAACTCATCTTGCATAAGCAACCCTGCAAGGTTGGTCAGATCAGTCTCTTTGGTTAGAAATTCTGCAACATAGGCTGCTTGCAGCGTATTTAGATGGCCTTTTTCATTGCCTTCTTGTCCGTAAATCCCGGCAAGTCGTACCCAATAGTCACGCTTGGGGAAGTCGCGAACGAGAATCTCCAGGGTTTCAATTACCTTTGGCCAATCTTCTTGCTCGAAGTATAGAAAGTTCACTAGTTGCCAGGTGTTTTCCTTGACTGGCGTGTTGCGTTCTACTGAAATTGCGATCGCCATTTCCAACTGCACGATGGCTTTTACATAGTCCTTCATTTGATAGTAGACCTGGCCCAAAAATATTCGGGGGGCAGGACCCGGGTTCGTCGCCTTTTCAATCCATGTTTCCATGTACATTAAGGCGTCATCGTATTTATCTTCAACAAAGCTAAGTTGTGCCAACGTATACAACGTGGTGGTCTCTAAGCCTTCAGGAATGTCCTCGCCTTGAGCAACAACCAGCGCATATTCTTCTATGGCCTTCAGGTAGTTTTCTTTCAAGAACCAAACGTAGCCCATCATATTGTGAACCTGACCAACTTCGTTACCGTTGTAGCGGCGAGAGCGGTCCAACATTTCCTGCAACACTTCAAGGGCTAGGTCGTAGTCTTTTAAATCTACGGCTTCTTGAGCTTCTGCTAGCTTCTTGTAAATCGACTCACTCATTGAAGGCACACGACGAGTTTTCTGTTCCTTCTTCTTCTCATCAGCGGCAACCGCCGTAGAGATGGTAGCCGGGTTAAATGCGACCACCATGGTCGCAATAAACATACCCACCAACGTTTTTACAAAATGTTTCATCCGCTACCTCCTATCCGTCCTCTAACTCAAAAGTGATCTTATTGCGGACCCCCGCAACATCAATGGCTTCGCCATTGACTACTTTTGGTTTGTACTTAAATTTAAGTGCGGCGTTCGTTGCTGCCCGATCGAATATGCCAGGTGGCTTTGCTTCTATCACGACAGGATTAGCCACTGCACCCGTCTTAGTTACCATGAATTCCAAAATAACATAGCCCTCAATCCCTCGCGTCTGTGCGCGTCTTGGGTATACAGGTGCTACCTTTACAATGGGTAAGTATTCACCATCTGAACTAAACCCACCGCCGCCGACGTTGAGGTCTACGTTGATATCTACTGCGCCGACATCGACGCCGGTAGATACATCCGACGACTCAAATGTTGGCTTTGGCATATCTGGTGGTGGTTCATCAGGTGGAGGCGGCGGCTTAGGTTTACGCTGCTTCGTTTGAATATCTTCGTCTTCGGTAAGTCTCACCATATCCAAGAGCTTACCTCTGGGCCCCTCATCTATGTTGGCTTCATCATTCTGAATGACTGCCTGCATAATGAGAAACAGCAAAAACGTAACGATTGCACCAAGACTCACTCCGATCGCATATCTAACTATCATGATATCGAGTCCTTACTTTTCCGTTGAGATGGCGACTTCGTGTAATCCCGCGGCTCTCGCTGCGTTGAGCACGGCCATCAACTTCTCATTGGTAGACTTTTTGTCAGCCTGAATTACCAAGCCACCTTTGGGGTTTTCTGCATGCAGCGTCTCTATGTGAGCACGCACGGTAGACGGATCTACGCGCTTTTTGTCGATCCATATTTCGCCCGTCGGGCTAATCGCGATCAACATCGCTACAGTTGGCTTTTGCTCCGCCGTATCCGCATCGGGGCGTACGACCTGAATTCCCGATTGTTTAATAAACGTCGCAGTCACGATGAAAAATATCAACATGATAAAAACCACGTCCAACATCGGAGTCAGATTAATATCTGCATCGTCATCGGTGGCCCCTCTTCTCCGCATTCTTCTTCGCATAGCTTACTCCTTTCCCGCGCCGCTAGTGATCCAAGGTTAAATGGTCTTCAAAGAGCTCGACTTCGAAATCCACTTTGCGTCGCAAATACGTCGTGCCAACTAACCCTGAAAGTGAGGCAATCATGCCAGACATCGTGGGAATTGTTGCCATTGAGACCCCAGCGGCCATCGAACGTGCGTTACCGCCCTGGGTTGCCATTGCATCAAATACAGCGATCATGCCGGTCACTGTGCCTAGCAACCCAAACAGAGGGCATAGAGCCACACAAGTTTGGATGATAGGTAGTGACCCGGTTATGCGCTCTGATGCATCCGATATCATCGCTTCGCGAACTTGGTGCGCTGACCAAGACGTGCGTTCTGCACGTCCTTCCCACTTTTCAGAGGCTGCACGGACCAGAGATTTGTGTTCAGTCTGGAAAAACCAGACTCGTTCAAAGATAAGAGTCCACATCAAAAATGTAATTAACGCGATGAGCCAAAGCACATCACCTCCCATCTCCATGAACCGAATAATTGCTAGATAGCCATCGCCCAACATTTTAACTACTCCCTAAACGGCTTCTCTCGGCCTAACCTAATGGTTGGCCGGATTTTTCAGCGTGCTCTGCAATAATGCCAGCGCTCTGCTCTTCGATCACATGGATCACAGACTTAGAACGAGAGTTCACTAATGCGTGCAACAGTGTCGTCGGTATCGCTACAACAAGACCCAAAACAGTAGTCATCAGCGCTTTCGAAATACCGCTGGCCATCGTTTTCGGATCACCTGCGCCGAACAACGTAATGGCTTGGAATGTCTCGATCATGCCGATAACAGTTCCCAAAAGTCCTGTCAGTGGTGCAACTACCGATATCACCTGAATCAATGCGATATTTCGCGTCAAACTGGGCGTTTCGCCTAGGATCGCTTCTCCGAGTTTTAACTCCAGAGTTTCGACATCGACATCTTTGTTCTCGTCATGAACTTTCAAAACTCGACCCAATGGATTGTCATCACTAGGTGTTGGGTTTTTGCGTTGAGCACTAACCTTCATGCCGATCATCATCAATGTGATCAGGCGTTCAAGGGCGAGGAGTATGCCGATAAAACCACCGAGGATAATTACTGCACCAACGTTGCCGCCCTGACCATCACAGAAAGGTAAGTAACAGTCAGCGACTGAACCAAATGAACCGATCTGCTCTTCAAGCGTCGCCGCTTGAATCAACAGCGCCAGTAATGAACCACGCAGTGGATCTACCGAGAATTCAATAATTTCGCCCTGAGCACCGTTCTGGACAGCGCCGGCTGTATCAACGTGACGCCCTGTGGGCTGTCGTGCGAGCTCAATGATTGACTGAGTGTCCGCATCCCATTGAAGGTACTCACCTTCGCCGAGTAAAGCATATGAGCCTACGCGAACAATGTCGGTATTAACCTTTTCACCAGACAACTTTGTGATGGTACCTGGGAATCTAGAGACCTTGCCGGACTCGGTCATTTCTCGTTGCAGCTCGAACCAGAGCTCTTCCATTTCATTAATGGTCGCCAATTGACTTGAGGTGCCCATCTTTTTCGCCAGAGCGCCTAACCATTCACCACGATCAGCGTACTGTGAGGAAATTAGTGAAGCCTCAAACAAACCACGAGTATCACCCGCTACCTGTTGAAGAACACCGAATAGCTCACGCAAACTACCGAGGCGTTTATCGAGTGCCTCGGTGAGGTCACCAATTCGAATTTCATTTTCTTCGAACTGCGTTTCTAGACGATCTGAACGGCGCTCTTCACGACGACGTTCAGCTTCTGCATCAGCAAGCAACTTGGCTTGCTGCGCTTTCTCGCTAGAAAAACGTCGTTCACGTTCGGCATGTACTCTCGATTCAACAACTCTGCGCGCTTGTACGTTGTCTAAAAGCTCATCTAACGAGTTAGCTTTTACAATCTCGAGATCATTAGCGACGGGCGCTTCAGCCGCATCTTCCGCAGCCTCGGCAGCCTCTGCAACGGAGGAGCTGAACGGTACCCATGAAAGCAGTGCTGCGATAATCAGAGCGCGAAAGTTAAATCTTTTCATTGATGTTCTCATTGTGCTGCCTCCGCGCCGTGGACAGGAATGCTAAACATATCCTGGGTCGCCTGCTGCCTTGCCATGCGGATACCTTGGCGAACTGACGCCTGGTAGTCATCATCGTCAATGGCTTCGAAAGAACTCTTGTTCCTGTTATACATACCCGTTTCCGATCCATCAGGAGTTTGATAAACCAGTGCAACGCGGCCGACTTTAAGAATGTCTACCTTACGTTCGGTGCCATCGATCACGATAGTGTCGCCGTAGGTTTCCATTGTGCGGCCAAAATCATTCTCGATTTGGTAGGCACGTAGGACCTGAGAGAATTTTTCAGAGACGGCAACATCGGCTCGATCCATCATTTCCCGCAAGCGGTCGACCCGAGCATTACGCTCCTTAATCAAGAAAGGCATATCCAAACTAACGAATTGCTCAAGTCCGTCGATCATGCGTAGCATAAGCGGCGTAATTTGGCGCTCGATGACGGTAACCTCGTCGATCGCCGTACTCAAAGCAATCATCTCTTTTTCTTGGTTGCCAATCTGCTTTTCTAACTGACGGTTGTAGACTCGAAGCCCTTCAATTTCTTTGAGGACTATTTTGTAGTCGCCCAACAGTTGCCGAGTTTCCTCAGTCAACGAATCGATTTTGGCTTGTGATCTCGACGACTGACCGTTCATTTGCTGGGCAACTTCGAAGATATCGTTAAGGGTGGTGGCCGACAATACCGGGCTTACTAGAGCGCTACTTATCGCTAACAACATAGCTGTTAACTTCAGCGTCAGTGTCCCTTTACCAGGCCTCTGCGTTAGTTTTTTCATTACAACTTCCTACTGGAAAGATCCGTTCAAATTAATCTTTGTTTACTTAACAGCGAAGTTAACCCCTCGTTAACCTCTTGTTAACCCCTCGTTAACACACCGCACAGCGTTTGCCATATAGCACATAAAATGCGACACACACTCAGTCGCTGTTTTTCAACAGACTACCCGAGGGTATGGTGCGGCTTAAGTGTGGGACCTATTCCCTTTTCTCAGCCTTTTTATTATTTGAGGCTGATTATTCTTGTGGCCATAAAGGCGCTACGTGTGAACGACAATTCACACGCCCCATTCCGTGTATCGAAGGATCAACAAACGCCCAGAAGAAGTCAAGAGCAAGCATCAAGGATATGTAAGCAATGCTCTCGATTCCTAAGGTTTTGCTGCGATCTATGCGACATTTTGCGAGTTAGCGGCCACCGAGAACAGTAGCGAAATGGGCCAGCGTGCGCACTTTTGCTTCTTTCGCCGACATTTCATTGAAGCTGCCACGATGATTACAATTGAAACCATGGTCTGCATCGTACACATATACCGGCACTTGCGGTTGGGCATCCTTGATCTTTTCGACATCTGTTAAGGGAATGTGAGCATCTAATGCGCCGAAATGCATAATCGTTGGACAATTTGGCGTCTTGTCTACTTGGCCTGCTACGCCGCCGCCATAGTAAGAGCTAGCCGCACTGACGTTATCAAGCTCGCAGGCACTTAACCAAGTGAGTAGGCCTCCAAAACAATAACCCACAACGCCGACTTTACCATGAGCGCTAGCTGTATTTACTGCTGCCTGAACGTCGGTCAGAGCAAGCGCATGATCTAGCTTCTGGAAAGCCAACTCAATGCCACGAGCCATATCTGCTTCTTCGTAACCCAGCTCAATGTCTTGTTCTATCCGATCAAATATTTTCGGTGCGATCGCATAATATCCTTCCGACGCGTAACCATCGGTTACTTCTCGAATGTGTTGGTTGACGCCAAAAATCTCTTGGATAACAACAACCGCCCCTATCGGCACGCCTTCTGGCTCGGCAACATACACACCCAAATCAAAGCCATCGGCACTCGTCACACTTGCATTAACACCCATCATCACTTCACCCAGTTTTTCAGATGCTCGACAATAGAGTGCCACACTCGGTGAGGCAACAGTTTCGAGTGAATGTCAGGTATCATGAATTAACTAGCCTTTAATCCATCACTGAGTCGATATGCCACAAGCTATATTGGTTGTTGAGGATGAACCTGAAATCCGCGAATTACTGGTCTTTACGCTTTCACGAGCGGGTTTCGAGACGCTCGAGGCCGAGACCGCAGAGCGTGCGCTGCAGGTTCTCAACAACAAGAATGTCTCGCTCGCTGTTGTTGATTGGATGCTACCGGGAATGAGTGGTGTCGATTTGGCTTTCCGCATGCGTCAGGATGAGTTCACCCGCGAAACCCCAATAATCATGCTGACTGCGCGTAGCGAAGAAGCGGACAAACTAAAGAGCTTTGAATCCGGTGTAGATGATTACGTTACCAAACCGTTTTCGCCCAGAGAATTAGTTGCCCGAATAAAAGCGCTTCTACGCAGATCAGGTAAAAGCGATGAACGCATCGTAGAAATTGCGGGCATTCATATCGATCGCGACAAACATGCCATCAGCATCAACGGCGAGGCTGTCCACACAGGACCAACCGAGTTTAGTCTACTTGAATTTCTGGCCACCCACCCCGACCGGACCTACAATCGATCTCAATTGTTAGACCATGTCTGGGGTCGCTCTTCATATGTTGAAGAACGCACCGTAGATGTCCACATGTTGCGGCTACGAAAGCTGCTTAAGCCGTATGGCCTTGATCCTCTGTTAAAAACCGTTCGCGGCGTTGGGTACTGTTTTTCGCCGGAATAGTCCTCTACCCGAATAGTCCACTAACTAGTGTCTGTCCCGAAACGATAGATTTGTTGAGTTTGCTATTCGACTTGGCCTTCGATCTGGAGTTAAACATTGCACCCAACCTTACGCCGCTCCGCGGTACCCGCACTTCGAAAACAAGCCCTAGCGAGGACGCTAGGTCTTTTTTCTGCGTACGGCTACGGTTAAGTGGTGCAATGTTTAACTCCAGATCAAATGCCTGATGCGATCCCATGCTCAGAAAATGCCCTTTCGGGACAGACACTAGTTAATGCGTGTCCCAAATGTGCAGAACTGGGCCGCTCAAGCTGGAAACTGGCGGGAACAACCCACGAGAAATGTCCGAGCGTTGAGGCCAAATGTTGACGGAGCGACCCCGAAGGGGAAGCCGAGGATTGTCTGAGTGCCAGCCTGTCTAGGTAGTCTCTGTGACTTTTGGAACAGGAACTAATTAGCAGAAGCTTGACCAGCATCCTACTGTTATAGTGCCCGGCTTTATTCGTTTGGATTGACCATTGACTTCATATACAGCCATTCTCTGGGACTTTGGTGGTGTTTTTACAAGCAGTCCGTTCGAAGCGTTCAACGAACTTGAAGCGCGCGTAGGCGCACCCAAAGACTTTATTCGCCAACTCAACGCTGTTAACCCAGATACCAACGCCTGGGCTCAATTCGAGTCCAATGCAGTGTCTCTAACCGAGTTTGATCAGCTATTCTCCGACGAGTCTGCAGCAGCTGGACACCGCATTGCTGGCGGCGATGTCATCGCTCGATTGAGTGGCTCCCTACGGCCCCGCATGATTGAAGTGCTGAGCATGTGCAAACAACATTTTAAAGTGGCGTGTATAACGAACAATGTTAAAGCCGGCAAAGGTCCTGGCATGAGTGACGACAACAGCAAGGCTGCACGCGTAGCCGAAGTTATGGCAATGTTCGACTTGGTGGTTGAATCAAGCGTTGAGGGTATGCGCAAACCAAATCCCAAAATTTATCAGTTGGCTTGCGAACGCCTCGGCGTCGACACCGATAGGGCGATCTTCTTAGACGATCTTGGCATCAACCTAAAACCTGCGAAAGCACTGGGTATGCACACGATAAAAGTGTTATCGGAAGAACAAGCGATAGCAGACTTAGCCCAAGTTACTGGGCTTAACCTGCTGTCTACTGACTCCTAACCCTACTTTTTTAGGCTGGGTGTGCAAGTTCCTTCGCAGCAGCTTGAACGGCGCGAATAATCTTGTCGTAGCCTGTGCAGCGGCATAGGTTACCCGCGAGCCAGTAACGAATCGTTTCTTCGTCTGGGTCTGGATTCTTTTCTAGCAGCGCCTTAGACGCAACAATGAACCCTGGGGTACAAATACCACATTGAAGCGCAGCGTGTTCTAAGAACTTCTGTTGCAAGGGATGTAGTTCATCGCCTGCAATACCCTCAATGGTACCCACCTCTTTGCCTTCGGTTTCTACGCCCAAGACTAGGCAGGAGCAAACCAGTCGCCCGTCGAGCATCACAGAACAAGCGCCACAGTCACCTGTAGCACAACCTTCTTTGGTACCTGTTAAACCCAATTCCTCACGGAGCACATCTAGTAGAGACTGATTGGCTTCACAAAGAAACTCTTGGTTCTGACCGTTAATTCTTGTAGTTACATGAGTTTTAGCCACACCTAACCTCCTGTCGCTCGTTGTTTAGCGATTAAACTCGCACGTCGACAAAGCACCGCAATCACTTTACGTCTGTACTCTGCGGTACCTCGTTTATCTGAAATAGGTGAAGCGGCAGCAGTACACGCCTCCCCAGCCGCTTGGACTGCGGCATCATCTAACTGGCTGCCAATTAAAGCATCAGCAGCTTCAGGCACTAACAAGGCAGTGGGTGCAACCGCGCCGATTGCAACACGAGCCGCGCTACAACTACCATCGCTTGCCAGCGTCACACTCACACCACAGCCCGCCACCGCAATATCCATCTCTGTGCGAGGTATAAAACGTAGATATGCGTCACGCGTACCGGGTTGAGGCGTTTTGATAGACAAACCAAGTAGAAACTCGCCCGCAGCCAAGGCATTGGTACCAACCCCAGTAACAAATTCTTCAACGGGCATCTGCCTGCCGCCGTTGGCATTTGCGATATCGCATACAGCACCCACCACGAACATGGCTGGAATAGTGTCACCTGCCGGCGAGGCATTACACAAGTTGCCACCCATCGAGGCACGCCCTTGAATTTGTGTTGAGCCGATTAAATCCGATGCTTCAATAAGACCTGGCAAAAGTGACTTTAGTATTTCGTTTTCATAAAGCACTGCACTGGCAATGCCCGCACCAATGTAAATTTCGTCATCGCCGATTTCCAACCGATTGGTTTCAGCCAGTTTCTTAATGTCAACAATTGTTCGTGGTGAATTGTCGGCAGTTCGCATCTGCACAAGCAGATCAGTGCCACCGGCTAATAGTTGTGCGCGTTCACCGCTTGCTGTGTGTTCGTTTAAGACAGCAATAACTTCCTCAACAGATTGCGGCGCTATATAAGCGTAAGCCCCCACCCTGACCTCCCAGTCTCAATTAAGGACCCGATAAAAGAGCCAATCTAACACGAGAAAGTTTGCGAGAGAAGATATGGCTGCTGATAGAATAGCCAATCGATCAAAACACAAGTGACTGGCGTGACAGATCCACAAACAACCCAAACCGGCCCCGCGATTCACCCTAACCAAACTGGGATGTTTCAAGACCACATCAACCACACAAATGCTACTTGGGCAGAATCGCTCACGGCCTGCAAATTCGATGGGGTCTGGATCGCGGCAGGAGACACCAAGACGAACTTCCAAGACGATCACGGTCCGACGTTCAAACCTAATCCGTACTTTACCCAGTGGGTTGATCCGGAATTTGCGCAGCCGGGTGCACATATTTTGCTGCGCCCTGACCACGATCAGCCGATTGTTCTTTTCACCCTCCAGGCGGAAGACTATTGGCATGCAGTGGCACCGCTTCCCGAGTATCTTGGCGGATCAATTGTTACACGCGCCTTCGCCGACTCTACCTCCTTAACTGCTGCCGCCCGCGAAGAAACAATCAAGGGGGCATACGCCTATATTGGAGAAACATCCAACAACGAGATTAGTGGTCAACTTAACCCCACCGCATTGCTCAACCGTATGGATTTCCGGCGTGCTACCAAGACCGCCTATGAAATTGAGATCATGCGCCGTGCTAGCGACATTGGAGCACTAGGCCACCTTGCCGCAGCCGATTCGTTCGCCAACGGAGGCACCGAGTTCGACATACACATGGCTTACCTATTGGCGTCGAAACAAAACGAAAACGAGCTTCCATATGGCAATATAGTTGCACTAAATGAGCATGCTGCGATTTTGCACTACCAACTCCAAGATCGCGTTCACCATAGCGCAGCTAAAAGCCTGTTAATTGATGCGGGTGGACAGTACGCGGGTTACGCCAGCGATATCACTCGCACTTACGCAAGCGAAGGCGAGGTGCACCGTGACTTTGGTGACCTGATCAATGCGATGACTGCACACCAAAAAAGGATCTTGGACTCCGTTGGCACAGATAAAAGTTTCGCCGACCTGCATGCCTATATGCACAGAAGCCTGTGTGATGTTTTGGTTGAAGCTGAGCTTGTCACCTGCAGTGCTGAAGAAGCCTTCGACTTGCGCATCAACGAAACATTTTGCCCACACGGTCTAGGTCACTTACTAGGCATTCAAGTGCACGATGTCGGAGGGCATCTGGGTGACGCAGAGGGTACGCCACTGCCTCCTGCGGAAAATTATCCAAGCCTACGTTTTACCCGGGCTATTACAGAAGACCAAGTATTCACCATCGAACCAGGGTTGTATTTTATTGAACGGTTACTAGCAGAACAAAGAGCAAAAGGGGCACCTATAAATTGGTCCAGTGTCGATGCACTGCAGCCATATGGCGGTATCCGCATTGAAGATAACATCCGGGTGCTGGCAGAAGGTATCGAGAATCTGACAAGAGACGCGTGGCAACGTCTCACAGCCCACGGTTAGTCTCATATGGCAACGCATCTACAACCCGAACGAGTTTTCGCCAGCCCACCGCTCACCGGCAGCCCACCTGTGGATTTACGTTTCACCCCAGACGGTAAATTTGTAACCTTTCGCGCAGCAGCGAAAGACGATCGCGAACGCTTTGATCTGCACCGTTTCGAACGCTCAACCGGCGAGCAATCTGTTTGGATTGACGCCCGAACAATATCCCCTACCTCATCTGACATAACCGACCTGTCGGCTGAGGAGCGCGCGGAACGAGAACGAAGACGAGATTTCAGTCACGGAATTACTTCTTACCTTTGGCGCCCGAAACACACCGGCCAATTACTGCTACCCATTAACGGTCAGGCCTACCTGCTCGATACAACGACTGATGAGCAAACCCCAAAAGCAATTTGCCCAGCTAATACTCGCCAAAGTGGATTCCATTTTTCAAACGACGGGCAATGGCTGTCTTATGTCCGAGAGCGTAATCTTTACGTGCACGAAATCGAGACTGGCGCAGAACGGTGCTTGACTCAGTCTCAGTCAGAACAAGAAATGTTCGG
>JBNMMV010000030.1:0-21184 GCA_051270205.1 Limisphaerales bacterium | reverse complement strand
TATCTCAACTCCTTGGCTTTTCGCCACGTCCAACATGTTGAGCACAACAATTGTGGGTTGGCCGAGTTTTAGGAGTTCGTTGGTCAGGTAAAGTCCGCGGCTTAAACTGGTCGCGTCCAGTACGTTGACCACAATGTCCGCTTGCTTTGACTCGACATACTGCCGAGCGATTTGTTCGTCTAAGCTTGAGCTTGTTGGGGTTAGGCTATAGGTGCCCGGTAGGTCGATGATCTCAAGCTTCAAGCCTTGTAGATCTGCCTCGCCAGATTTCTTTTCTACTGTTACCCCAGGCCAGTTACCGACCCGTTGATGGCGTCCGGTCAAAGCGTTGAACAGGGTCGTTTTGCCACAGTTTGGATTGCCGACAAGGGCGACAGTGTTCATTCGATGACTCGTAGCTTAAGCGCGTGGCTTTCTGATGGTCGCAGAGCGAGGGAAAAACCACGCAATCTGATTTCGATAGGATCGCCCAAAGGTGCTCGTCGCACCACATACACTTCCGTACCGGGGACTAACCCTAAGCGTTGCAGTTGTGCGGTGTAAGGTGACGTTTCCTGAAATGGTAAAACTTCAAGCCGCGTACCGACATCGACATCCTGTAAAGTGACTGTATCCATGGCAAAAGGGTGACAGCAATGCCTTTTTAATGCAAATGATTCTTATTTGCAGTTCGAGCGGTGAGAGGCCCTTTAGATAGGCTTATCTGACTTGCGGACGTAAAGAATCAGTTCGTGGTCTACCAATTCGAAGCCGTGTTCAGCCACAATTTCGCGCTGTAGGGCTTCAATCTTATCGTTTATAAACTCCATGACCGCTCCGGTATCGACATCCACCATATGATCATGATGACTGTCGTCAGCCAGTTCGTAAACCGAATGGCCATCATCGAAATTGTGACGTTCCACCATGCCAGCAGTTTCGAATTGAGTCAGCACCCGGTAAACAGTGGCCAGGCCAATGGACTCGTCTGACTGCATCAGTCGCTTGTAGACATCTTCGGCGCTCATGTGATGCGGCTCAGCCTGACCGAGGACTTCAAGTACCTTGAGTCTCGGTAAAGTGATTTTCAACCCGGCTCTTTTTAGGTCAGATCCCGTCAATATGCTGTCCTTCTGCTGTAGCGCGAACAATACTACAATCAGGACAGGGGAACTATGTAAGCCAAACAGAAATTGGGGGAACCATGTTGAATCTTTCTATACCCGAGCACATCGTGCCACTGCGCACCAAAGTGCTGAATTTTATTGAACAAGAAGTTTATCCCGTCGAAGCCGATTTGACCGCGGACAAGGTTGGCTCGAGACGCGGTGATGTTATGCGCGGGCTCATGGATAAGGCCAAAGCCGAGGGCTTGTGGGCATTAGGTCACCCTGAGGAAATCGGTGGCGGCGGACTGCCTTTTATGGATTATGTGTTTATTAACGAAGTGGTCGGTCGCAGCGAGATCGCTATGGTGGCGCTTGGTACACACTCATTGCAGGACTCCATCATGCTGCACCGCTATGCCAACGATGAATGGCGCGAAAAGTATCTTGGTCCGCTGGTTGCCGGAGAAGTATTTCCAAGTTTTGGCATGACTGAGCCGGCGGTTGCCAGTTCTGACCCAACTCAATTGCAGACCCGAGCCGTACTTGAAGGGGATGAGTGGGTGATTAACGGCCGCAAGTGGTTTACTTCAGGCGCCGGTAACGCCGCCTACACCACAGCGATGGTGCGAACCGAGGATGACGACACTCCGGACCACGCTGCCTTTTCCATGATTGTGGTGCCGACAGAAACACCCGGCTATAACATTTTGCGCGACGTCAAAGTCATGGGCCAGGCTGATGGTCACTACGAAGTTGACTACGACAATGTCAGAGTGCCCAAAGAAAACCTACTAGGACCGCGCGGACATGGCTTTAAAATTGCTCAAGATCGACTAGGCCCGGGGCGTATATTTCATTGCATGCGCTGGCTAGGTCAAGCACAGCGTGCCTTTGATCTAATGTGCGATCGTGCCAACAACCGTGTCGCCTTTGGTAAAACCTTAGGTGAGCACCAGCAAATTCAGAAGTTTGTATTTGATTCTGCCGCAGAGATTCAGGCGAGTCGCTTGCTGACCCTGCACGCCGCACAGAAAATTGATCAAGGCGATGAAGCCCGAATCGAAATCGGTCTGATTAAAGTCTACGGCGCCTCCATGCTACACAACGTCATTGACCGGGCAATTCAAGTTCACGGTGCCCTCGGCGTAACGGAAGACACGCCACTCGAACGAATGTACCGGCATGCCCGTTTTGCCCGCATCTATGATGGTGCTGATGAAGTGCATATACAGAATACCGGCGGCCGAATTCTCAGACGCTTTGCCAATGGCGAAGGTTTTGACCTCGGACTTCGTTAATCAATGGCCTGTCGTGTAAGACAGTTTTGATTTATGCGATTCGAATCGGCATCGGGCCTGAAGTGCAATTGTGCGCCCACCCTGCGCCGCTCCGCGGTGCCCGTGCTCCGAAAACAAGCCCTGGCGAGGACGTCAGGTCTTTTTTCTGCGCGTGGCTTGGGTTTGAGGGCGCACTATTGCACTTCAGACCCGCTGCCTTTGGCGATCGCGCAAACTACTAGTGTCTTTACCGCCAGACACTAAATACCTAAGGAGTTCCAAATGATTGACCAAGACTTAGAGATCACCACCAAAGACGGCGCTATGAATACCTTTGTCACTCGGCCAGATGGTGCAGGCCCGTATCCGGTGGTGACCTTTCTGATGGATGCGCCGGGTAAGCGGGAAGAACTGCATGATATGGCCCGTCGTATAGCCAGCGTTGGCTACTATGTTATGTTGCCGAATCTCTACTACCGTCGGGCTAAAGAGTTTGTCATGGCGCCGGACAAGCGTGAAGAGATGTTCGGCCACATGGACTCTTTGTCCAATGCCATGGTCTGTGAGGATATTCAGGTGATGTTTGATCATGCTGCGGGCGACCCTGCTGCTGGGAAAGGTGCTGCGGGCTGTGTGGGTTATTGTATGAGTGGACCGTTCGCGTTTGCGGCCGCTGCCGCATTTCCCGATCGAATCACGGCAAGTGCATCGCTACATGGGGTTCGGCTATTTAGCGATGCCAGCGATTCGCCACACCTTGATGCACATAAAATCAAAGGCGAGATGTACATTGGCTGTGCCGAAACAGATGAATGGGCTCCGCGAGAAATGATTGATGGCCTGGAAGCCTACTTGGCTGAGAGCGGTTGTCGCTATCAAGTTGAATGGTATCCAGGCACCCATCATGGTTTTGTCTTTCCCCAGCGGGAAGGCTTATATGAGAAAGCCTCGGCAGAACGACATTGGAGCCGAATGTTTTCTCTGTTCACGCGTAACGGCGTGCAAAGCGGACACTGACCTTACAGCTAACTAAGCAACGGTGGCGTCGATGCGCGTTTGATCTAGCCCTGCTGCCAGTGCCGCTTGGGACAGTTCATGCCAGGCACCGTCTGACAACGGAATGCCTGCTTTTGATCGAGCAGACATCGATTCGCGTTCTGGCTCCCCAGCGATGCGGACCCGGTCAACACCCTTGGCGGGTTCGGTGCTGTGAAGGTAGTTAATCATTGCCTCGGTTTCTGCTTGAAATGCTTCAAGTCCACCGAACGCTGCCGGATCAAGCACCACCATAAACATATGATTGACGATATGGCCATTGCGTTCATTTTCCGGCTGCGCAGTCCACTCACCCGCCAAGGCGCCCGCCAATAGCTCACACATCACAGCTAAGCCGTAGCCCTTGTGGTTGCCAAACGGCACCAAGGCGCCAACGGGTTTTTGAAACATAACTGTGGAATCTGTTGTAGGCACGCCTTCATGGTCGATGAGTGCACCCTCTGGTGCAGCCAGCCCAGCTTCGTGAGCGACCCGCACCTTGCCCATGGCAACCGCGCTTGTGGCCATATCTAGCACGAAGGGTGGTTCTCCATCGCGTGGGATCGCGCAAGTAAAAGGATTGGTGGTGAACCTTCGTTCGCGACCGCCAAATGGCGCGACCAGTGGGTTGTGACCAACGACGTTGACCATGTGGAGTGAGATGAAGCCTTGCGCGGCACAATGCTCGGCATAGGTGCCAATTCTACCCAGATGATGACAATTTCTTACGCCTGCACAAACCACACCTGTGTCTCGTACGCGTTCCATGATCATGTCGCAAGCCTGTCGGCCGACCACTTGGCCGAAGCCGAAGTTGCCATCGATGACCATCACCGCACCATTGTCTTTGTGAACGGTCGCTTCAGCATCTTTTTGTAAAAGACCCGCATTGAGGTTCTTTACGTAGGCAGGGGTCATGCCCACGCCGTGCGAATCATGGCCTTTCAGATTGGCCGCCACCAAGTGGTCTGCCACTTCTTTGGCGAAGGCGGGTTGGGTGTCAAGTGACAAGAATATTTCTTGGACTAATTGATTGAGTTTGTCAGCGTTAATAATCACGTTAGGCCTCCATGCCCGTAGTCAACGGTCGCGATTCATCTCTTACCCACTCCGACATCGACCCATCGTACACAGCAACGTTGTTGTAACCCACCAACTGACAGGCAAATGCGTCAATGGTGGCGGAGATTCCACCGCCGCAGTAAGCAATTACACGCTCGGCTTCATGCAGGCCTCGGCCCTCCAATATTTCGCGCAATGCGTCAACTGATTTGAATGACCCGTCTTGCAATAGCTCGTCGTAAAACAAATTGATGCTGCCGGGGATGTGTCCACGACGACCGTAGTGCATGTCGCCAGTTCCTTCGTAAACCGCTGGTGAAAGTGCATTTAGAGTACAAGTCGCCTGGTTGCCGATGGCCGCAGCCACGCCATCACCGTCAACGAATAAGACTGGGTTCGGGTTGATGGTGAACTCGCCGGATGGATAGTTGGGCGAACTCGTAGTCACCACGCCACCGTCGGCTCGCCATCGGTCCAAACCACCATCCAGTACTGCAATGTTGTCGAGGCCAGCGTAGTGCGCGATCCACCAGGCACGCGTTGCCCACATAGGGTGGCCACCCGAGTAGAACACCACTCGACTGTTGTCGTTGATACCAGCAGTGCGAAATGCAATTTGTAAGGCCTCAGGAGACGGCAATGAGAAGCCAAGACCCGTGGTCGTATCCGAAAAAGAGTTCAATAGATCCATGTAGTTGGCGCCCGGAATGTGGCGTTCCGCATATTTGGCGGCTCCGCTTTCGGCTCGATAGCCTGTTTTTGCGGGTACCAGATAAACCGTGGCATCGAATAGCCGCAAGTCAGGGTCACTTAAGTCTAGCGTCGCGAAATTGGTCAGTGAGGCGGATGGGAGTGTGGCCATTGGCATGTTCTCATTGTGGAGTGTGCTGCGAAAGATGTTAGACAAGGCAGGCTTTGTTGCCAAGGGGTTTCACTCACGCCCCATGCTGTAGAATGGTTGACTCATCTTTGTCTCGCGTTCACTCAGAAGGAAAGAAAAATGCAAGCAATTACGGAAGGTTATGGATTGATTGAAGGCCCCATCTGGGTAGCGGGTAAGGGCGTTTTGTTCAGTGATGTTCAGTTTGGCGGCGTCTTCTGTTTGGACGAGAACAACAACGTCGAACAACTATTCGAACATCGCAAAGGTATCGGCGGTATGGCCGAACATGCCCAGGGTGGTGTAGTCGTTAGTGGTCGCAATATTAGTTTTAAAAGCTATCTAGGTGGCCCTACGGTGATCTTGCTCGATCGAGAGGAACAAGCCGGGTTGATGGGTTTCAACGACATCGTTGCAGATCCGCAGGGTCGGGTTTATGCAGGGGGCTTGTCCGGTAACCCGCTTGCAAATGATGGCACCGCACCAGCTGCAGAGAATCTCTACCTTATCGATGTAGATGGTACTGCTCGTGTCGTGGCGCAAGACATTAGATTGACCAACGGACTTGGGTTTTCTCCCGACGGCAAAACGCTGTATCACTCTGACACACTGCGTCGATCGGTATTTTCATATGCCGTGAGTAGTGACGGCAGTTTGGGGCCGAAAGAAGTGTTTGCGAGCACCGAGAGAGGACTGCCAGATGGGTTGAAGGTCAGTGAAGACGGTGCGGTATGGGTCGCGCTGGCTGACGGTGGATCTGGCGTGGCTGTTTACAATGCGGACAGTAGTCTTCGTGAGTACATAGATATCCCTCACCCCATGTGCACCAGCTTGTGTTTTGGTGGCGACGATTTGAAAGATCTTTATATCGTATCGGGTTCTGACGGATTGCCCGGCGACAAAGCGGGTGGGATTTTCAAGATTCGCACCGATGTCCCAGGCCTACCGTTGGCTGTGGCCAAAATTAGACTCGCCTAACGCAGCCCACTTGCCGACAGCTGGATTTACTTGCGCTTGACGGGTGAAGTGGCTTTGGAGATAGTCAGGTAGGGGAAGCAACAAATCTAGGAGGAACGCATGCACTCAATCGACTTTCCGGTGATATCGGCGGATTCGCATATCACCGAACATCCTGATACGTACGTAAAATACATTGATGCAAAGTGGCGTGATAAAGCGCCGCGAATGATCCACTCCGAAGACAAAGGTGATCTCTTTGTCATAGATGGCATGCCGAAGCCGATTGCTATGGGCTTGGTGGCAGCGGCGGGTGTGCCTTCCGAAGAGCTCTCTATGACGGGCGTTAAGTTTGAAGACCTTCACCGCAGTGGTTGGGATTCGAAAGCACGTATCGCCGACCAAGAGAAAGATGGCGTCGCCGCGGAGATTATCTATCCGACGGTCGGCATGATGTTGTGCAACCATGCAGATTTCGATTACAAGAAAGCCTGCTTCGATGCCTACAACCGCTGGATAACAGAGTACTGTAGCGAAGATCCTACGCGTCTAATGGGTTGTGGCCAGACAGCGCTACGTAGTCCTGCAGAGGGCGTGGCTGATATTCGCGCGATTCATGCTATGGGACTACCTGGTGTCATGATGCCGGGCTCGCCGCAAGAAGAAGATTACGATTCGGAGATCTACAACCCCGTTTGGGAAGTCGCCATTGAATTGGACATACCCTTGTCCTTTCATATCCTCACAACAAAATCCGGTCCCACCCGCGGTCCGCGTATTAACTCCTTCTTGTCCATTATCCGGGGTAACCAGGACATTATGGGTACGCTTATTTTTGGTGGCGTGTTTGAACGTTATCCCGATCTTAAAGTGGTTTGTGTTGAAGCTGATGCCGGTTGGGTACCACACTATCTATACCGCATGGACCACGCCTTCACTCGTCACAGAAATTGGTTAGCGCCTGGCACGACGCTCTCCAAGCTCCCTTCTGAGTATTTCTCAGAAAATATTTACACCACCTTTCAAGATGACTGGGTCGCTTTTCGCTCGGCAGACCAAATGAACTGGCGACGGCTGATGTGGGCAAACGATTTCCCTCATAGCGACTCAACTTGGCCGCATTCTCGGGAAATGTTGAATGAACAAACAAAACAACTAACAGATGAGCAAACTCGCGCCATTCTCTGTGGCAATGTCGCGGACCTTTATAATATTGACTTAAACTTACTTAGGGCTGTGGTATGAGTTTTAGCGGAGCAGATCTAATAGCCGATGCGTTGGCACAACTTGGCGTTGAGCACGTTTTTGGCATTGTCAGTATTCACAATATGCCGATTATGGATGCCATCAATCGGTTGGGGAAAACCAAAATTATTGACGTTCGCCATGAGCAAGCGGGTACTCACGCGGCCGATGGCTATGCCAGGGCGAGCGGCAAGCTGGGTGTGATGATCGCGTCTACTGGTCCGGGTACCTCCAACACTGTGACGGGGTTGTATGAAGCGCAATATGGTTCTTCACGAGTCATGGTGATTACCGGACAGGTAGAAACCGCTTTCTATGGCAAAGGACTCGCTTATGTGCACGAAGCAGAAAACCAAGTAGCAATGCTTGCTACTGTGTGTCGACGTGTTGAAAGTCCGCGGCACATTTCACAACTGGGTAGCGCGTTCACTGCCGTGGTGCACGATATGTTCACAGGTCGTGCGGCGCCGGGTGCGTTAGAAATTCCAATCGATCTGCAATACGCTGAAACACAAGCGATTCAGGTGAGTCTGCCAACCAGCATACAATTCCTCCCTGACGACAAGTCGATAGACGCAGCTACAGCACGCATCAAAGAGAGTAGTCGCCGAATTATCGTCGCGGGTGGTGGTGTGGTTGCCAGTGGCGCTCATGAAGAACTCATGGCGCTTGCTCAAAAACTCGACTGTCCGGTACTCACCACAGTCGATGGCCGCGGCACGATTCCTGAAGATCATGACCAGTGTGTGGGCAACTACTACAACAGTGCGGGCATGTACAACGCGATCCAAGGTGCCGACTTGACCATCGCCATCGGTACTAAATTTGCAGTTGGGGTGGACGGGCAGTTCCAGGGTCAGAAGCCGCCAGGAGATCTCATTCAAATTGATATCGACGGCAATATGATTGGCCGAACGCATACCGCTCAAGTGGGCGTACTCGCGGATGCCAAAGCTGCATTGACGGCGATCAACGCTGAGCTGGATGAGATCAGCCCCAACGACAGTCAATTTAACCACGTGGTATACGAGGCGCGGGACGGGGTACGGAAGTCAATGCGCGATCGTCTTGGACCTGATTGGCCCCAGGTGATGGATGCCATTCGCGATAAATTGCCACGCGATGGGATATTTGTGCGTGACCAAACCATTTCGGCTTACAACTGGGGAAATCAGCAGTTCCCCATCTACGAACCGCGGACTTCTATTAACCCAACTTCAGGCGCTATTGGCCCAGGTTTTCCCATGAGCGTGGGCGCAGCAATTGCCAGTGACCGCAAGACCGTGGTGATCCACGGCGACGGTGGGTTTATGTTTCACGCCACGGAGCTCGCTACCGCCGCACAATATAAAGTGCCGTTGATCGTCTGTGTCTTCAACGATTCTGGATACGGTGTTTTGCGTTGGTTGCAAGACAACCGCTTTGGTCGCATTAATGAAACGGATCTCGGCAAGGTGGCATTTTCGCAGATGGCACAAAGCATGGGTGTGCCAGCCGAGCGAGTACAAAGTGTCGCCGAGTTTGAAAGCGCCTTTGATACCGCAATGGCTATCGAGGGCCCGTATCTGATCGACGTCGATATGGAGCATTTTTCACCCATGGAGATTTCCATCATGCCCAAGAAAAAAGTAGAAGTGGACATTAAAAGCTAACATGGCCATTCGACTGGACAAGCCTTGGCAACCCATGGCTGAGGCTGGAACCGCTCTGAAAGGTAACATGGGTGTATTTCAACTGGCCAATGAAGCAGGAGAGATTCTCCTCATAAACTACGCAGGAGGTCGAAGTTTATTCGGTCTAAAAGGCGAAGTGATTGATCAGGCTAAGGAACTCTCTGAAGTTACACAGTTTCGAGTAGAAGTGACCACAGCCTACATGAGCCGATTTCGCGAACTCATGATGGTGTATCACGCGGATCATGGGAAATATCCTAAGCACAATCCGCCGGTAAATCTCGGTCGGCTTAGCCCAATTTGAACAATAGATTAAACAACAACTTAGCTTATTAGGACTTTAACAGGAAAGAGGCATGGATCTTAATCTAACCGAAGAGCAAGACATGATCGTACGTATGGTGCGTCGTTTTGTTAGAGACGAAATCATCCCGCTAGAAATGCACTTGGACCCTGATGCCGACGAACTGGCGCCAGAGGACCGAGCACGGCTTATCGAGAAAACCAAAGAAATGGGCCTTTATGGCTTAGATATTCCGCCTGCCTACGGTGGTCCGGACATAGATCTAGTGACCCGTACTTTAATCGCTATTGAAATGTCCCAGCACCGGGCGGGTCTCTATGCACCTTGCTATGGCACTTTTGGTGGCGCGGGATTGGCACAGTTGTTTGAAGCCACTGATGAGCAAAAGGAAAAATACCTCTATCCGACCTTGCGCGGCGAGAAACGTGGTTTTTTTGGTCTTTCTGAACCCAGCGGCGGCTCAGATCCTGCAAGGGCTATTCAAACAAAGGCGGTTCAAGACGGCAGTGATTGGATTATCAATGGCGGCAAACTGTGGATCAGTGGCGCCGATCGTGCCAATTTCGGATTGGTATTTGCGCGCACTAATGCCGATAAAGGCCGCAACGGCGTAACTTGCTTTATTGTCGACACCGACACGCCAGGGTTTCATGTACGTCGTGTTGTCCACACGTTACGCTCAGCGCACTATGCGACCGAGCTGCAGTTTGAGGATATGCGGATACCAGCGAGCAATATTCTGGGCGAACTAAATAAAGGCTTTGCCATTGCCAATGATCGCCTTACTCGCCAACGTATTCCCTATGCTGCGAGTTGCATCGGCGTTGCCATCAAGGCTCAGGAAATGGCGCTAGATTATGTCCCACAGCGTGAAACGTTTGGAGCGCCACTGTCTTCACGTCAGTCCATTCAATGGATGTTGGTGGACAATGAAATGGACATCAAACAATCGACCTGGATTACCTTGGAAGCTGCCAACAAGGCAAACTTGGGCGAACCCTTCCGCAAGGAAGCAGCCATGGCTAAGTTGGTGGCGACGGAAGCTGGCGGTCGGGTTGTTGATCGTTGTATGCAGATGTTTGGAGGTCTAGGCGTCGCCAAAGACCTGCCGTTTGAGCGTTGGTTTCGCGAAATGCGCATTCGCCGCATCGGCGAAGGTCCTAGCGAAGTCCAACGCCATGTGATCGCGCGCGAACTCTTGGGTGCTTCCCTCCGCTAGAACTAAAAGCTAGATCTAAAGCCTAAAGATTGGGTTCGTAGGTGATTTTGTAAATGGCACCAGCCTGGTCGTCCGAAATCAACAATGCGCCCTCTGCGGTTTGCAGTACATCATTCGGTCGACCCCAATTGTCTTCTCCTACCAGCCAACCTTCGGCAAAAGGTTGGTACACCAGTTCGCCGTCTTGCTCGGTGACAACGCTCACCTTGTAACCGACTTTGTTGGCACGATTCCAGGAGCCATGCTCGGCGATGAACAGTGCGCCATCGTAGTTTTTCGGAAATTGGCTGCCTGTGTAGAAGGTCATGCCTAGGGCTGCGCTGTGTGCTTGGATCTTCAGCTGTGGCTCGGTGAAAGTCTTGTCGAGTCTGGCTTTGTGATCACCAAACTCTGGATCGTCGATGTCGCCGGCGTGTACAAATGGGTAGCCGAAATGCAAGCCTTTGGCGTTTGCAACATTTAGCTCTTCGCCCGGAATGTCTTCTCCCAACATGTCACGCCCATTGTCGGTAATCCACAAGTCTTGTCGCTGGGGATGCCAGGCGAAGCCCACTGTGTTGCGGAGCCCTTCTGCCCAAATGTGACTCTGCCCGGTTTCCGGGTTCATTGTGAGCAGGCTAGCAAAGCGCGGATCATCGGATAGACAGATGTTACAGGGCGCCCCCACTGGTACGTAAAGCTGGCCGTCCGGACCGAACTTAATGTACTTCCAACCGTGGTGACGCTTGGTTGGCAGATCATCTGCGATCACTTCTAGGGTGGGCTTGTTGAGGTTCTGATCGATATTTTCGATTTTCAGAATCTGGTGGGTCGCGCCAATGTAGAGGTCACCTTTGTGAACTGCGACGCCACTGGGCATCGTCAGATCTTTGGCAATTTTTAAGGGTTTACCGGGCTTGTCGGAAAGCGCATTGGTGACGGCGTAAACCACACCTTCACGGCGGGTGCCGACGATCAATGTGCCGTCGGCTGTTAGGGCGATTTGGCGCGCGTTAGGGACGCTAAAATCAAGGGTCTGTATCCGAAAACCATCCGGCAGTGAGATGCGTTCGGATCCCTGGGCGGCTTGGGAGTGCAGACCGATAATTGTCGCCAGAAGAAAAACGGGGGTTAGCTTATTCATAGGCTGATGATACCGGAAGTCGAGGGCTTACGAAGCGTTCAGCAGGATCTTTCTGGAGTCTGAGTCACCGCCCACGTAAGCTACGCGTATGGCGGTCACAACAAAATCTCATCCCAAGCTAACCAAAGATCTGCGAGATGCTATCCAGGAAGCTTACCGAGCTTGGCTGGCAGCCAGAGGTTTTAAGCCTCGTCGTGGCCAGCGCGAGATGATCGCCCATGTTGCTCGGACGCTGACCGCTGAGAAGGACCGTATCGCGGTGATTGAAGCGGGTACTGGCACGGGAAAAACTGCTGGCTATTGCTTGGCGGCTATACCTGCTGCACAAGCACTCAACAAGACCATCATACTTTCCACAGCGACCATCGCCTTGCAAGAACAGGTGACGATGCAAGACATACCAGACCTTAAGAACAACGCAGGGCTTAAGTTCACGGTGAGCTTGGCCAAAGGCCGCGGTCGATATCTCTGTTTAAAACGTCTGGATGATCATCTTAAGTATCAGGACCAGAAGGACATTCCGCTGTTCGAAGAACTGAACGAAGACCACTCAGCTTTCTATCAAAAACTGTTGGACGGTTTTGGTCGTGGAGAGTGGAATGGAGAGCTCGACAGTTGGCCAGAGGAAATGCCGGATGGTGCTTGGTCGGGCGTCACCACAGACCATCGGGGTTGTGCGAATAAACGCTGCAGCTTCTTCAAGCAATGTCCGTTTTTTAAGGCCCGCAGTCAGCTAGAAGGCGTAGACGTAATCGTTGCCAATCACGATTTGGTGTTGTCTGACCTGGCCTTAGGGGGTGGCGCGGTTTTACCCGAACCCGAAGATTGTATTTTTATATTGGACGAGGCTCATCACTTAGCAGATAAGACCCAGAATCACTTTTCTGCGAGCGCTCGTATCAACGGCACCGTTCAATGGTTGGACCATGTAAATTCCGTGTTAGGCAGCGTTACCCAGCGGTTTGCACGCCCGCCAGAATTGGTGTCCCTATCAGGCAGCGTGGCGACAGATACAGCTGGATTGCGAACCGAATTTGAAGCGCTTGGAGAGGCGATTAGGCAGTTGGATTTTGAGCAGCGAGACGAGTCCCTGGATATCTGCCGGTTTCCGCTCGGCGAGGTGCCTGCTGAACTTGTCGCCAGCGCTCAAGCTTGCCTGCCGGGTATGACTCGAATCAACAGCAGTCTCGAACAAGCACATGCCTTGTTGCAGAATGCGGTTTCCGGAGAGAGCAATTGGGAAAAATCCTTTGAAGCAGAGGACTGGTTGGTGCCCGTTGGTCAACTGCAGACGCGCGCACTAGCATGTGTTGCCTTGTTAAAGGATTTTGCGGGGGGCTCCGAGTATCGTCATGCCAGATGGGTCAATCGTACCAATTACGATGTGGAGTTGGTGAGCGCACCTATTGAGCCTGGGTACATTTTACAGGAAGTTTTATGGCAGCGTGCTTACGGGGTTATTTGCACGTCGGCAACGCTTTCGGCCTTGGGTAAGTTCGACCGTTTCATGGAACGGTCAGGTTTGGGTCCGAACATAAGCCCGGTGCGTATTCAAAGTCCGTTCAATTACCCAGAAATAGCCAGTTTTCATGTCCCCAAGATGGATTCTGATCCGCGTGACTTTGATGCCCACAGTGAAGAAGTTACAAAGCTCTTGCCGGAGTTGATTGCGAAGGAAAAAAGCGCATTGGTGCTATTTACTTCCTGGCGTCAACTGAACGCGGTAGTGAAAGCGTTACCTGGCACGTTGACCGATCAGCTGCTAGTGCAAGGGGAGGGGAGCAAACAGGTGTTGATTCAGACCCACCGGGAACGGATCGACGATGGAGAACCGTCCTGTCTGGTTGGGCTTGCGAGTTTCTCAGAAGGGTTAGACCTTCCTGGTGATTATTGCCGGCATGTGATTTTGATTAAGCTGCCGTTTGCGGTGCCTGATGATCCCATCGATCAAGCGATAGCGGAGTGGGCGGAGGCGCGGGGACGTAACGCCTTCTACGAAATCTCTGTGCCGGATGCGGCGCTGAAGTTGATCCAAGCCTGTGGTCGGCTGATTCGACACGAGAATGACTATGGTCGTATTACCCTGCTCGATAAGCGTATCGTCACCCAACGGTATGGCCGTGCTCTGTTAGAGAGCCTACCGCCCTACCGATTGGAATTGGCTAACGGCTGAGCCGCTATTCGCTGGTAAATTCAGCGATTGGGCTAGACAACTTTGTGCCATGAGTGGGTACCTCTGGGAACTTTCCTTTGTTGTAAATCAACAGCCGCTTGTCCGTCAGGCGGTTCTCCAGATCAGATAGATATTTCTCAATGTCCTCGATCTCAAGTGCAAGTACGTGGTCTGCAATTTGTTCGCGACTGTCGAAACTGGTGAGGTCTCGACTCAGGTCAGACCAATAACGTTGGCTCTTTTCGCCCAGGTTTTTAGGTTTCTCTAGCAGCTGACTAATAAGCCCTGATTTCTGCTGGGTAAAATTAGCCGGATCTATGGTTTGTTGCTTGAACTCCCGTACAAAATCCAATGTCGCCTGTTCTACCTTGGCCGCGGACGCACTAGGTGATTGAACGATAAAGGTGATTCCGCCCCTATCGACAATGGCTCGCGCGTTGGCGCTTACAACGTAGCCTAGCTGTTGTTCGGTGCGTAACTGACGAAAGTACTCTGGCTGTAGCATTTGTGCAGTGAGCAAAGACTGCGCTCGGCTAGCGAATGAGGCGTCGTCATCTTGGGTGTGTAAAATCATTGATGCATCGTTGTGATCAACCGGCACCTCTAAGAGGAATGCTCCGGTAATATCGCGTACCGTTGGGCGCAGCGGTGGGATGGGGGTGGATGAAATGGGTAGTTTTGATCGTAAAGTTTTCACCAGCGTCGCTAAGTATTGTTGATCGACGTTACCGTGCAATAGGCCGTTGATGCTGAAGCGCTGCAACTTATCCGCTCGCCATTGAGTGAGCTCTGCGACTGTGACGTCTGTAAGAGCGTCGGTGAGAAGCTGGCGAGGCCAGCGTCCACTGCGCAGAGTATCTGACAAGGCTGCGTACGTCTGACTGTATGGCCGCTCGCGCGTACTGTTATCCCAATCTTTGATCATTGATGCTTTAAGCACGGTAAAGCGATTCGGGTCGATATCTAAACTAAGAAAGGTGTTCAAAACTTCGATTAGAAGTTGGTTTTGTTTTTCCGTATAACCGGTAACGCGAATTTCGAATCCTGCATCGGGCACGCTCAGTTGATAGCTTAGCCCAGCGAGATAGGCTGGGTACACCAACTCGCTCAAGGCGTCCTGGACAAGCGAGCTATAGAGTTGTGCTTGGGCGCGGTCAGCAGGCGATACTAAACCGCCGGGCACAGCCAGCTCTAAGTGTAGGCTTGAACGAGGTGTACCAAAGCTGGTGTCTGTGTCTAGCCAAAGCTGTAATCCAGGTTGGCCAACAGCTGCGATGGGGGCACCGTCGTCGGCCACTAGATTCAATTTTGCTGGGAGAAATGGGTTCGTTGCGGGCAGCTTGAAAGGCAATGCCACATCGCCAGGCGTAAAATCGAATGCCTCAATGGCAAATGGCACTTTGAACCAGGGCTCGATCTTGTTGCCTTCAACATTCGGTGATGTGTATTCAACCACGACGTTTTCTGGATTGAGATAGCCTAAATATTGGCTGATTAGCGCTGCGTCGAATTCTTCCATAAGGGAAGGCGCGACTAACAAGTCGGAAGCTGGGTAGTGGTCTAGGCGAGGGGCAAGTTGGTATACCAAACCTGTCGGGCTAGATTTTTCTTGGAACCTGAACGCCAATTCAGCGACCGTTGCTTGCTCCTTATAGAGCCATTCTTGTGGCGGCGTTTTGGAAACTAAGTCGATATAACTAAAAAGCGCTTGAGCCACCGCTTCATGTTGCTGGTCGCCAGCGGGCGTAAGTGACATGTTCACATTTAGCACACTTGTGCCTCGATCGAAAACTGAGACGCCTGCGCCGAGGCTCTCCACCCACCCTTGGGATGAAAGATATTGGTACAAACTGCCTGCGCCTTCGTGGCCGATGAGATTGGCGAAATACTGCTCAGGTTTTTTGCGATAGTGCTGCAGCGTAGAAGGTAGTGGAAAGGCAAATGTCAGCGCAGCGCCTTGTTTGAATGTCTGATTAGTAACGAGTTGGGGTAGCTGTTCTGGGGTATACATTGGTTGGCTGACATGACGAGAACCGAGTTTCTTGTTTGTGATTTGAGAGAACAGCGGAAGCACCTTGGCTTCCAGCTCGTCTAGGGAGGTGTTGGATAGCAGCACCAAGCCCATTTGGTCAGAAGAATATTGGGTCTCGAAAAAGTCGACAAGATCCGCTTGGATATCACCTGCAAGTGTCTCTAGAGAACCAATGGTGAAATTGGCAGCCGGATGATTCTGATTGAGCGCCTGTTTGCCAACCATGTAACCGCGCCAGCCATCGTCTTTCATCTGCATTTGAAATTCTGAATTTACGGCGTTTTTCTCGCGTTCAGAATATTCGGCACTAATAATCGGTTTAATAAAAAAATGCGCCCATCGTTCTAACGCTTCAGGAAAAGCTGTGGGTTGCACATTAAAAAAATAATTGGTGTGATCAAGTGCTGTATAGGCGTTTGTAGATCCGCCGTTGGCGGCAACGAACTTCTGAAAAGCGCCTGGTTCAGGGAATGCTTCAGTCTGAATAAAGAGCATGTGTTCAAGAAAGTGCGCCAGTCCGGGCCTGTCCTCGGGTTCATGAAAGCTACCCCGATAAACTGCCATGGCGGCTGCTGATTTATCGGTATCTGGGTCCGAAACGAGCAGTACGCGCAGTTCATTGGACAGCGTTAGGTAACGATAGTCACGGCTGTCGTTGGGGCTTTTGCGGACCTCAGTTGAGCCAACTTTCGAGGGTGATGGTGCAGAGTCGTCTGGTGACTGGCTTTGACAGGCGCTGACTAGTAATAGGCCACTGACAACAGCGGCAGCGACGATTGCGCGCATGTGCTCGCGCGCGCGTAAGAAAATATTGTTCAAGCCAAAGCCCTTAGTTAGTTGAAGCTATATGTTATCAGTGCGGTGCACGATTAGCCGTATATAGTAATCCAGGCTCAAGTACTTACCACCACCGATAATCAGCAACGCCAGTAACATAGTGAAGTAAATGGCAGCGAATTCGATGCCGGAATTTAACTTAACTATGGGACCGCTGCCATTGAGATAGGACATGCGCCCGTGCTCGTCCAATATCGATTTCGCCTTAGAAAGGCGGGTAGCCGCCTCGATAGTGCGCTCATTGATATTTAGGCACTTAATAGAACGTTGAAAAAGACCCGCTTCGGATGCCGCCTGACTTTCTGGGATGCAAATGGCAGGTGGATTCGAGGGAGCGATGGCGGGCCAGCCGTTGTCCCAGTGGACCGAAACCGCGGCTACCACCATGGTAATTGCTAGAGGAATACTCCATAGGCGAACGGCCAATCCCAGCAATAGACAGATGCCACCCAGGAACTCGGTCCAGCTTGCTAGGAACCACGAAAGCTCTGTTGGTAGCACTGAAAAAGGAAAGGGTAGCATCCCCTGGCTGAACCAGTTTTCGCCGGCGAGCTTTTCCCAACCTGCAGCAATGAGTACAGGACCCAGGATAAGTCGGATGAGAATAGAGACCACGCCGTCGAGATGGGAAATGGCACTCAGCGCACGATCATAGCCGCTTGCCGTCGCCTGAATAAGATTTTTCCTAGATGTTTGCATAAGTGTTTGCTCCGCATTAGAAAGCGTTAGACTGTGGAAGCTAGAAAGGTTCCGGAACAACTTTGATTGGTACAGTCGACTTAACATCCCTGTCGAGCGCATTCGACGTAGAACTTACCCAGACTCAAGATTCGCGGGACGAATTGTTTGCCGATTGGTGTCAGGTCAGTGACATCGTGCACCAATTGGCAGAGCGATATCTTCCAGCTTGCGGTCCAATAATAGGCATCAGCGGCAGTCAAGGATCGGGTAAATCGACGCTGGCTATGATGCTCAGCGAACGATTGCAGGGCATGCCCCAGGTGTCATTGGACGACTTTTATTTGGGTCACAAAGACCGCCAACTTCTATCTCGCGAGGTGCACACATTGTTGGCAACACGAGGCGTGCCAGGAACCCATAATCATGAGCGCCTAGAAAGTGTCTTGGCGCATGCCAAGCGAGGTGAGGCGTTTGAGCTGCCGAGCTTTGATAAGGGTGCGGATGATCAAGGTCTTGACCGCAGCTGCAAAGCGTCAGCACAGGGGCTAATTTTGGAAGGCTGGTGTCTAGGTGTGGAGCCTGAACTTGAAAGTGAGCTTGAAGCGTCAGTTAATGGTCTTGAGAGGGATGAAGACGAGAACGGCAGGTGGCGCAGGTGGGTGAATGAGCAATTGAAGACCTTCTATCAACCAATTTGGCGGCAGATTGATTTCTGGATACATCTCGTACCGCCCAGTTTTGATCAAGTAGTGGAATGGCGTTCAGACGCTGAAGCGAAATTGCCTGCAAAACAGCAGATGACAGCGGCTCAGATCACCAGATTCATCCAACATTACGAACGGTTGACGCTAAAGTTATGGCGCCAAAAGCCACTCGGACCGGGGTTGTTGGTGGTTTTGGATGAACATCACGCTATCGCTGAAATAGCGGCGGCGCCGTTCAGATAGGGTTCAGTTGTTCGCGACTAAGATGCATTCTACAGTTGATCGTTATTGGACAGAGGGAACATCATGAACGCAGTCATTAAGAAAATTGTCATTCCAGTCGGTGTCGCCATCGGATTGATCGCATCTCCGTTGAGTTTTGCAGATCGAAACTCTGATCGAAACCCAGGCCAAAACTATGATCGAGCACGGGTAGTCGACGTACAACCCATCTACGAAAGTGTTCGCTACGAAGTACCCAGTGAACAATGTCATCAGGAACGTGTAGCCGTGCCGCGACGTCATCGCGCCAGTGCAACAACTCCCATTATTGGCGCAATCCTCGGTGGTGTGCTCGGTAATGCCGTAGGCCATAACAAACGCAACAAACAAGTAGGTACAGTGATTGGTGCCGTGCTAGGTGGCAGCATAGGGGCGGATATTGCTCGTCGTCATCACACCAATGATCGTTACGACAATCGTCGTGTGCGTTACCAGACACAAGAAGTGTGTGAGACTAGCTATGAAACACGCATGGAGAATCGCGTAGCCGGCTACAACGTCAGCTATGTTTATGCGGGAACGACCTATCAAACGCAGATGGATCGTGATCCAGGCGACTCCATTCGCGTGCGGGTACGGGTTAGACCGGTGTAACGCGGGTTCTTTTAGTACAACAAACCCAATTTTAGTACAACAAACCCAATTTTAGTAAAACAAACCCAATCTAGTACAATAAACTTAACAAATGACAGCATTTGAACATGAAAACTAAGATACGCCATTTATATTTACTAACCGGACTCTTAATCGTCTGCGCGGGAAGTGTTCAAGCACACGCCACGCTCCTTATGGTTGGCGCGTCGCAAGCGAACAATTACGTGAACGATCAGGGCAGTAGTCAGGCTCGTCGGGCGGCGGCCGTCGCTCGCAGCCATGTCGGTGGACGAGTAATTTCGGTCAAACCAGAAAAACGAAACAGCGGCTACCGCGTTCGAATGTTGGTTGACGGTGGCCGTGTGGTCACAGTTAAAGTCGACGCCAAAGGCCGTGTCCGCGCTGATCGATAAAGGGAGCTTATGCGAGTTTTAGTTGTTGAAGACGAATCTCTGTTGCGAGATCAATTAGCAGACCACCTTAAAGCGCAGGGCTTTGCTGTTGATGCTGCTGCCGATGGCGAAGAAGGGCTCTACTATGGCCGCGAATATGAATACGATGCGGCAGTAGTTGACTTGGGTCTGCCAAAAATTGATGGCATAGAGTTAATCAAAACATTGCGAGGCGAACAGCGCACCTTTCCGGTGTTGGTTCTCACCGCGCGTGGACATTGGCAAGACAAGGTTGAGGGGTTGGAAGCGGGTGCTGATGACTACGTAGCCAAACCTTTTCAAATGGAAGAAGTTGTAGCGCGCCTGAATGCCCTCATTCGACGTACCGCAGGGTATGCTTCACCTGTGCTGAGCCAAGGTGAACTGAAGTTGGACACTGCAAAGAAAGAGGTTCGCGTTGCAGGCGCTGCTATCGAGCTTACGGCCTATGAATATAAAGTGCTTGAATACTTAATGCTCAATCCAGACCGCGTGGTTTCGAAGTCGGAACTGACCGATCACCTATACGATCAGGACTTTGATCGCGACAGTAATGTCATTGAGGTATTTGTTGGGCGACTGCGCAAGAAAATTACGCCGGTCGACACTATTCGAACAGTCCGTGGTCAAGGTTATCGGTTCGTGGCGGAACCTACTGCTTGAACCCCTCCATTCGGAACCGCCTTTTAAGCACAACAACGGTTGTGTTGGTGGTTTTCCTGGCGCTCACGGGTTATGTGCTAGATCGAGCTTATCGGGCCAGCGTTCTAAGTGGTGTTGAAGAGCAATTAAAACTCGTCATATATGCGGTGATGGGTGTAGTTGAGGAAGAATCGGCTCAACTACTGGTACTCGAAGGGCTTTCCGAACCCCGTTTGTCCCAGCCTGACTCGGGCTTGTACGCGCAAATAAGCGACGACCTAAGTGGTGCGATTTGGACCTCAGCGTCTGCGGTTGCCACCGATGTACGATTTTCCCAGATTGATTCTGAGCCAGGTGACTTCGTGTTTTCAGAGGCCACCGGACGTTATCAGTTGATTTACACGGTCATTTGGGAGGGTTTGGAAACTGAGCGCGTGAACTTTATCGCAGCCACTGACCAAGCCCCGGTTGTGAGATCGATTAACCAATTTCGTGGCACCTTAGGTGCAGGTTTCGCCTTGAGCATGGTGTTTTTCATTGTCGCCCAATTGGCGGCCCTACGCTGGGGGTTGCGTCCACTGCGAGATATGGCAGAGGAGGTAGAAGCTTTGGAAAAAGGTGAAAAAGAACAAATGAGCGATACCTATCCGCTAGAGTTACAAGGATTAGCGGGCAATCTCGATCGATTTGTTGAACATGAGCAGCGGAGCCGAACGCGCTACCGTAACGCACTAGAAGACTTAGCCCACAGCCTAAAAACGCCTCTGGCGGTTGTAAAAAACAGCCTGCTCGAGTTGCAACCTGACAAGGGTCTTATGGGTGAACAGCTTGAACGCATGAGCTCGACGGTGACCCACCAACTCTCGAAAGCTTCCGCACGTGGCCCGGTTGTTGTCGGCAAGCCGGTGGATATTTCGAAGCAAATCAACCGGCTCGTTCCCGCCT